>JBAXZS010000057.1:0-11464 GCA_041670175.1 Sphaerochaetaceae bacterium
GCAAGTTATGCCAATATCAGTGGGAGCATAAGAAAAGATCTCAACTCTTATCATGCTTTGCATGGATATGCAGGTGTTCTTGAATATTTATAAACGTACTTCAGCATTTTGGAATTGGCTCTATAATTTATCAAAAAAAAAGAAATAAAATGAATTTTGGAAGTAAAAAAGATATATTTCCTGTCCTGATGAAAGAAAAAAAACTGCCTCGGATAACCTTCAAAGAAGCCTCCAAACAGTACAAACAACCAGCCGAGACGTAGGACAATCCCCAGGACAAGGAACCTGGGGATTATCACAGGCTGGTATTATTGCAAACTTCTGAGAAGCACCAAGTGCTCGGTACCCTTCTCGATTTTCTCCTCGAACTCAGCCTTCTTGCCTTTTTCCTTTTCAATCGCCTCCGCTTTCGCATGCCCGACAAATTGGGGATTGGACAGTTTCTTCATAGTCTGGCACAAAGCATCACGTGTCTTCTGAAGCTCGCTTGAGAGCCTTTCGATTTCCTTGGGCACATCGATCGCCTCCCTGACAAACAGAAAAGATTGGTAACCGGTCCCTACCACAGGGAAAGCCCCGCTCACATCCTCTTTCTGCTCCTCATCGATAAGCAAGGTGCTGGCATTTGCAAACACGGAAAGTAGATGCCGCTCTTCCTTGAAAAAGGAGGTGGCTACAAAACCATTGTCAGGGCGAATGACTACATGGACCTTCTTATCAATAGGTATCTGCAACTCATTGCGTGCGGAACGTAACGAGACCACAGCCTCCTGCATGCGCGCAACTTCAAGAGCCTCGTCCTCATAATTCCTCTCGGGACGGACCTCAGGATACTTGGCGTTTATCAGGCTGCCCTGTGCATTAGGCAGCCGGTCGTATATCTCCTCAGTGATGAAGCTGACAAAGGGATGCATCAGCCTCAACGATTCCTGAAGGAGGTCCAGCAACAGGCTCACCGTACGATTACGGACATCCTGGTCCGTGCTATACAAACCCTGCTTGCTGTACTCAATATACCAATCACAAAAGTCATTCCAAAAAAAGTCATAGATGGCTTGGGCTCCATCATTGAAACGGTAACTATCCAAGGCCTCCCTGGTACACTTCACAGCAAGATTCAGTTTATAATATATCCACTTGTCCAATGTCCCAAGCCGGATGGTCGAGACATCAACAAGGCTTGCTCCTTCAAGATTCATCAGCAGGAAACGAGCCGCATTCCAAATCTTGTTGGCGAAACGGGACCCGAGCCGAAAACTATCCATATCAATCAGGATATCCTGTCCCTGTGTCGCCATGTAGGCAAGTGTGAATTTCATGGCATCGGCGCCATATTGGTCGACTACCTCTATCGGGTCAATGCCATTGCCAAGGCTTTTGCTCATCTTCCTGCCCTGTTTATCACGCACAAGACCTGTGATATAGATATCCTTGAACGGGACCTCCCCAAGAAACTCGAGGCTCGCCATAATCATGCGGGAAACCCAAAAGAAGATGATGTCATATCCGGTCACCAATGTATTCGTCGGAAAGAACTTCGTAAGGTCAGGAGTCTTCTCAGGCCAGCCGAGAGTGGAAAAAGGCCAGAGCCAAGAACTGAACCAAGTGTCCAGCACATCGGTTTCCTGAGTAATTTTATGGCTATGGCAATGAGGGCATTCGGTAGGGTCCGTACGACTTACAATCACCTCGTGGCAATCCTCGCAATTCCATACCGGGATGCGATGGCCCCACCATAGTTGGCGGCTGATGCACCAATCATGGATATTCTCAAGCCAATGGGTATAGGTGTTCTCCCATCTTTTGGGATAGAAATGTATCTCATCATTTTTCCAGGCATCCAAAGCTTTCTTGGCCATACCTTCCATGCGGACAAACCATTGGGTGGAAAGATAAGGCTCCACCACAGTATGGCAGCGATAGCAATGCCCGACATCATGCTTATGGTCTGTCTCCTTGACCAGAACGCCTAATTCCCTCAAGTCCGCCACAACCAGCTTTCTTGCATCGACAGCAAGAAGATTACGATACTTTTCAGGACAATTGTCATTGAGGGTCCCATCAGGATTAAGCACATTGATGGCCGCCAGGTTGTGGCGCTTGCCACATTGATAGTCATTTGGATCATGGGCAGGAGTGATCTTCACCATGCCTGTCCCGAATGTCATATCGACAAAACTATCGGCGATGATAGGAATCTCCCGATTCGTCAAAGGAAGCAGGAGATGCTTGCCAACCACAGCCTTGTAACGCTCATCATCAGGATGAACAGCGACAGCTGTATCCCCAAACATGGTCTCAGGACGAGTAGTCGCCACCGTGATATACCCAGAACCGTCAGCATAGGGATAGCGTATGTCCCACATCTTGCCATCAAGCTCCTTGTATTCAACCTCGTCATCAGCTAAAGCGGTCTGGCAATGAGGGCAATAATTGACCAGGTATTCCCCTTGATAAATCAAACCGCGTTCATACAGTGTGACAAACGCCTCACGAACGGCCTTGGACAATCCCTCATCCATGGTAAAACGTTCATGTTCCCAATCGCAACTGCAACCGATAGCCTCAAGTTGCTTGACGATAATCCCATGGTGCTTGTCCTTTACTTCCCATGTCTTTTTCAGGAACGCCTCTCGGCCGATATCCTGACGGCGGAGTCCCTCTTTGGCGAGCAGACGCTCCACAATGTTCTGGGTGGCGATGCCTGCATGATCAGTACCAGGGACCCAAAGGGCGCTCGAGCCGAGCATACGATGGTATCTAATCAAAATATCCTGCAAAGAATTGTTCAGGGCATGACCCATATGAAGGATACCGGTGACATTCGGTGGAGGCATCACAATGGTGAAAGGTTCACCCTCTTCCCTTGGACCAAACGCACCCTCATCTTTCCAGGCCTGATAAATCCGGGCCTCAAATTCCTTGGGGTCATAGGCCTTAGCCAGCTCAACAGAGTTCATGATTCGCCTCCGACACATCGATGTAATGTTTCACATACTATCAAATATGCAAAGAGTCTTCAACATCATGGACAACAAAAAAGGTGGCCGAAACCACCTTGCATCTCACAAGACAATGAAACTTATTGTTCAATGGGAGTGACAGCCTTGAGCTCCAACTTCACTGCATAACCCTTGGCATCCAAATACTGGACTATCTGCTCAAGAGTGAAATTATCAAGAGTGGCGGGCTTAATCTCGGAAATCTGACGAACATTGGCGCTATCCACCGGGACAGCGACACCGGGAAGAATTTGCTCCGTCTGCCCGCTATTTGTACCAAAAAGTACGAAGGCACCAATAAAAACAACAACAAAAGCCGCAGCGCTGGTAAGCAGGGCAGGCACAAGCCTGACTTGAACACGACGCTTAAACAAGCTCAACTTCTTGTTGGAAAACCGACCTTTCTCGAAATAGGACATAACCCTATCCTTATGACTGCGGATATCCTCATCTGTCAAATCGGCGGCACGCAATTTAGCATCCAATGCCCTAAGGTGCTCAAGTCTACCCTTACAGGCATTGCAATAGCTAAGATGCTGCTCGACCTGGGTCCTCCAAGGTTCCTGCAACTCTCCATCAAGATACGTGTTCAACAGCTCGTCATCGACACACATTCATTTCACTCCCGGTTGAGAATCGACTCAAGCATCTTCCTTGCCCGGTAGACCCTCACCTTCACATTACTTTCAGAAATATGGAGCGACATCGCAATCTGCTTGTAATCCATATCGGTATATTCCTTCATGACAATGACAAGCCTGAACTTCTCAGGCAACTGGGCGATCGCATCCTGGACCTCCTTGCGGGTCTCCTGCTCAACCAGCACCTGCGATCCATCCTTGACCGGCGCATTGATCGGAAACTTCTTCAGTTTCTCCACCATATTCATTTCCCGCGCCTTGCGCTTGATCTGATTGATGGCCAGATTCTTTGCGACCCGAATCAGCCAAAACTTGGCATCATCAACACCGGGGAAGGTCATTGCCTTGTCATAATACCGAATGAACGCCTCCTGACAAATCTCCTCAGCTAAATCCATATTGTTGGTGACATGGTACACAACCCGCATCAACACAGGAAACGTAGCTTCATAAACTTGTCTAAACGACTGCTCATCGTTGCTTTGTATTTCCATAAGTTTTAACAACTACCTACCAATAAAGTTACAGTTTTTTTACCAAGACTGGTCCTTGGCTTGTGTCTTTGACCACATATCCCATCCCATCAAGCGCCAGCCTGATACGATCCGCCTCAGCCCAATTCTTCACATTCTTTGCCTCTGTACGTTTCTGGAGCAATTCCAGGGCATCCTCGTTTACTTTCTCCGGCGCCTCTTGTCCCGCAACCACCTTGTCCAATTGCAAGCCCAGCACTTTATTGAATTCCATCACCAGAGAATATTTCTCATCACCTTTGAGCCTGTCATCCTTAAGCACCCCCCAAAGATCGGCCAATGCACGGGGGCTATTAAGATCGTTCATGATATGATCACAGAAATTCATATGGTAAGCCTTTGCCTCATCTGAAGCAATATCCACGATATGTGCCTTGGCCTTGAGCAGGTCCTCCAGACGGGAAACCACCCCATGACGGGCTTCCTTTGCACTTGCAAGGGAAGCAAAGGAAAACTTCAATTGCGAACGATAATGGCCACCTAAGCAAAAATAGCGGTAATCCATCGGGTCAAACCCTTCCTTCTGGAGCACAGGCAAAGTCAGGAACTCCCCATTACTCTTGCTCATCTTCCCTCGGTCGTCAAGAAGAAACTCACCATGCATCCAATAATTGACCCACTTGCTTCCTGTTGCCGCCTCGCTTTGCGCTATTTCATTGGTGTGATGCACAGGAATGGCATCGATTCCTCCGCAATGGATATCAAAATGTTCGCCGAGGTACTTCATGCTCATGGCGGAGCATTCAATATGCCAGCCGGGGAAACCCTCACCCCAAGGGGACGGCCACATCATATCCTGCTTGCCAAACTTGCTGTTGGTGAACCAAAGGACAAAATCCTTGGGGTTCTTTTTGTTTCCGTCAATAAAGACATCCTCGCGGGAAGCATCCTGCAAGGAATCCATCTTCAACCGGGCAAGCTTACCATAATCAGGAATGGAACTGATATCAAAATAGACATTGCCTCCACTGATATACGTATGGCCTCCCTTCTGGAGACGCTCAATCAAGGCAATCATATCATTGATATGATCGGTCGCCTTGCAAACAACTGTAGGATGGATGATATTGAGGCTATCATAATCCCTGAAGAAAGCCTTGGTATAGAAATCGGCAATTTCCCAAACGCTCTTGCCTGTCTTATGAGCCATCTTCTCTATCTTGTCCTCACCTTCATCTCCATCACCGGTCAGATGCCCGACATCTGTGATGTTCATTACATGCCGGACAGTAAAACCAGCATACATGAGAGTCCTCTTAAGCAAGTCTTCAAAGAGAAAAGTCCTGAGGTTCCCGATATGGGCAAAATTATAAACGGTGGGTCCACAGGTATAAAGTCCAACCTCGTTTTCCCTGATAGGTTTGAAAGTCTCAATACTCCGGCTCATCGTATTATATACATGCACATCCATGAGAGAACTCCTTTTGATTGCCCAACACCCTGAATGAGAGTAGAATGGAACGTATGCTTAGTAATGTACAGAGTAGCAATGAAAAAATCAACATTGAGCAGTTGATACAGCATAACATAGACCTGAGCCTCCACAATACGATGCATATCAGAACATTTGCTTCCTTTGGCGCATATTGCTCAAATTCCCAAGAATTGAGGGCGGCTTTTGACTATGCAGGACAAAATGAATTGCCCATCACGATTCTTGGAGGAGGATCGAATAGCGTCATCAGTGGCAAAGGTATCCCCGGCCTTACTATATTCACCAGTCATCTGACGGGATGTCATATCAACGGGGAACTGTTGTGCGTCAGCAGCGGCTTGTACCTGGATAAGACAATTGATGTGGCATCGGAAGCGGGATTGGCAGGACTGGAAGCGCTAGGAGGAATCCCCGGGACTGTTGGAGGGGCAATCTGGGGCAATGCAGGTGCCAATGGTGTTCAGATATCTGATTCCCTTTTCTATGTGGATTATATGACATTTGACGGTAAACTTCACCGGCAAAGAACTCGTCCCGATGAATTTTCCTACCGTCACAGCCCTTTCTCAGAACAAAAGGATGTCATCATCATCGAGGCTGGTTTCCGGCTGAGGCCGGTCAAGCAAACAGCCCAATTGAGAATCATCAAGGAAGGTGCAAAAAACCAACGGAAAAACGGACATCAGTTCGAAGCTCCCTCGTGTGGCTGTATTTTCAAGAACCCTCAGGGAGGATATGCAGGAGAGCTCGTCGAACAGGCCGGGCTGAAAGGATATGCCATCAACGGAGCCAGTGTAAGCAAAAGACATGCCAACTTCATTGTCAGCAACGAGGGCAAAGCCACGGCAGATGATGTCCGTTCCCTGGCTTTTTATATGCAGAAAACGGTTCAGGAAAAATTTGGTATCACTCTTGAATTTGAGGTGCAGTTTCTAGGACAGTGGTGAAGCTGAGACGTACGCTTTTTCTCTTTTTCTCTGTTTGGACCACCACAAGTTCCCACACCCCGTGGTGACAAAAGAATTGCCTGGTCAGCTCAACTTTCCATCCATTACGGTCATACCCAGCTTTCAAATCCCTCAGGGTGAGATTTGCATACCAGGAATCAAGCGTTGTGGTTGCTGCTCTTTTGATAAGGCAACCAAGAACAAAACGGTAAGGTTTTCTTTCCATCTGAAAGATATAGCGCCTTTTCTTGGAAAGCACCGATGACGAGCTGAATTCAAACCGGTCCTGCAGGGAAAGCTCACATCCCACCCCCTTTGAGTTGAGAAACCTCAACGAATGCTGGGCCTCTATCTTGCAGGGTTGCGCTTCTCCTCCAAAAATGGGAGCGGGCCCCCAACTTCGGGTGAGAACACTGCTCCCTGTCCAGGGGGGGGACTGATGGGAAAGGCAGAAATCCAAACTTACCGGGTAGGAAAGTTCACCCAGTGTGATATTGAAGCGGAACGCACCCAAGCCAATATTTGTTGAAAGCAAAGCGATCAACGGTTTTTCCCGTGAATGTCCAAGTTCCAGGATACTGTCTGCAAAACGGCTGGAAAGGGAAAGCCGTACAAGTTGCCCCGCATGGATATCTTTCATTGCCAGACGTTCCTGCATCTTTATCTTCTCCTCCCTCGTTCGTCGCGGATGATACCAAGCAAAAAACTTCACCTCGTATCGGCTTTGCCGGTAATCAATTCCTATAGCCAAAGGCGAGAGGGCATCAAATACCGGAGAAAGAAAATGGAAGGACCAATCATGTTTTTGTACTGAGAAAAATCGATACTTGGAAAAATCACCAAGCAATGTTTCAGATCCAAAACCAAGTCTGTCATAGGAAAAAAACAGAGAGTTTGTAACAAAATGAAAAGAAAAGGAGAGTATCTTCACTCTGGAATCACTGAGAGCGATATCAAGCACCAAGGTTTCACCTGAAATTTCCATCCTGAGGCCCTTCGACAAAATATTGGATTCAACAGTAAGACTCGGTGAGGCAGACAAGGCAAGGGGAAGAATAAAAAGCAAAAGGATTTTTCTCATATGGTCTTTTGTCATAAAGTTGAGGCTTTTGCTTCAACCTTTGTTGATTTACCTTGCAAAGAGTGGTTAAATGTAGCCTGTAATTTTTTTATTCATAGGAGCAATAAATGGTAATTCTTACCTTGAACTGTGGTAGTTCTTCAGCCAAATACCAGGTATATGACTGGGATAACAAAGACATCCTTGCAGTGGGTGTAGTCGAGCGCATCGGCCTGGAGTATTCCACCATCGAGCACAACGCCTCAGGAAAAAAACAGTATACGGCTCGTTTTTCTTCCCCTACCCATAAGGAAGCGATTGAACTCATCATCAAGATGTTATTGGACAAAGAATATGGAGTCATCAAGAATCTGGACGAGATTGGTGCCGTAGGGCACCGGGTACTCCATGGCGGCGAGCTTTTCAAGCAATCCGCATTGGTGACCGACGAGGTCGTGGAAAAATTGAAAACCGTCATTCCTCTCGGGCCTCTGCATATGCCTGCCAACATCATGGGGATTGAAGCCGCACGCAAGGCGATGCCGAACATACCTCAGGCAATCGTCGTTGATACCGCTTGGCACCAGACCATGCCGCCCGAGGCTTTTATGTACGCCGTTCCCTATGAATGGTACACCAAGTACAATGTACGTCGTTATGGCTTCCACGGAACCAGCCATCTGTATTGCGCGAAACGTGCCGCAGTTCTGCTTGGTAAGAAAAACCAGGATACCAATGTCATCATCTGTCATGTCGGCAACGGAGCTTCCGTCTGTGCGGTAAAAGACGGTGTATGTATCGATACCTCAATGGGTCTTACCCCCCTTGAGGGCCTCGTGATGGGCACCCGTAGCGGGGATTTGGATCCTGCAATCCTTCCCTATATTATGCAAAACACCGGCATGAGTGCAAAAGAAATGGATACTGTGCTTAACAAGAAGAGCGGACTCGTGGGCATCTGCGGCATGAGCGACAGACGGGATGTGCACACCGCCGCCCAGGCAGGCAACAAGCTTGCACAACTTGGAGTTGACATGGAATGTCATCGTCTTCGCAAGTATATCGGTGCATACGCAGCCTTACTTGGGAGAGTTGATGCCATTGTGTTCACTGCCGGTGTAGGAGAGATGGCGGATCACATCCGCAAGGGAGCCTGCAAGGATTTGGATTTCTTCGGTATCAAACTGGACCAGAGGAAGAACGAGATATGCCATTGCAGGAATGCAGAGTTCTGCATCAGCACCGATGACTCCCCTGTCAAGATTTTTGTAATACCCACCGATGAGGAACTGGTAATCACCGAAGATGCGTTCGCCCTTATGAAAGGGACCTACAATGTGCATACCAAATTCCATTACACTTTTGAGGATTCCTCATATGTCAACAAGGGCCGTGCTCGCGGCTTGATTGAGAATCTTAAAAAGCATCCGGAATTGAAAGAAATCATTGCTCTTCCACCAAAGAAATGACAAATGATTTTAAAGAAAGGGAACCGAAGGGTTCTCTTTTTTTGTCTCTTGCCAGCCCCCTAT
Organism: Sphaerochaetaceae bacterium; assembly: GCA_041670175.1. Classification (GTDB taxonomy): domain Bacteria; phylum Spirochaetota; class Spirochaetia; order Sphaerochaetales; family Sphaerochaetaceae; genus JBAXZS01. The sequence continues at coordinate 9,151 of JBAXZS010000057.1, forward strand.
GGTGATGATACAGTCTCTAGCTATGAACATTTTCAAACTCATAGCAAAATATCTATCCTCGGAACAGAGTACGGTACTGGTAAGTATCATAGAAAAGAAAGGGATCGCCCCGAGAAGTAATGCAAGAATGTTGGTTTTTCCCGATGGCAGCCATTATGATACTATCGGAGGAGGTGAGTTCGAAAGCAAAGTGATAGCCGAGGCCCTCGTCCTTTATGATACTCATGAAAGCCATATCAAGCAAATTGGAAACACCAGTCTGTATTTTGAATACCTTGCAGAAGAATATCTTATCGACTTCTTCAAAAAAGCAGGCAATCTCGCAGAGAAGCATCTTGCTTTCACATTAGGAACAGTCCTTGGACAAAGTCCAAGCAAAGCACTTCTTTGCAGAAACAAATTCTTCTATGCGACTCCTACCGGCCTGGTAAGCGCAAAAACAATGAGGGACCTATTGCAAAGCGCAACAAGACCTTGCTGCAAAGAGAAGGTGTTCGTCGACATTGTGGGGGAAAGGGATCATTTACTGATTCTGGGAGGAGGCAACGTAAGCCAAAGCCTGGCAAAGGTCGCCTATGAAGCAGGGTATGCATATTCAGTTGTGGAAACAAGAGAGGAATTTGCAACAAGAAACCTTTACCCCCATGCAACGCAAAGAGAAGTCAATCAAAGCATTGCACAGGCCTTGTCCAGGATTACCATCGATGAGCATACCTATGTAGTAATCACCAGGAATGCCCTGGATATCCATATTGTGAGGATGCTTCAAGAAACACAAACCCCTTACATCGGGATATTAGCTTCAAAAAGCAAGATGGGGAATTACCAAGGTGATAAACTTTATTGTCCCGTCGGGCTGGATCTTGGAGGGGAGACTCCTCAGATGATAGCCATTTCCATTCTCAGTGAGATCATGAAAATCGCCCATGGGAAAAGCGCGCGAAGCCTTAAGGAACAAAATGGTCTGATCATCATCCGAGGAGCCGGAGACCTTGCGACAGGGGTAATTGTTCGTCTCCATAATGCCGGCTATCCTGTTTTGGCTTTGGAGATGGAGAGCCCGACAGTCATACGAAGAACAGTGAGTCTTGCAGAGGCGATGTATGAACAATCTTTTACTGTGGAGGGTGTCATGGCAAAAAGAATAGGTTGCCTTGACGAAGTATATCCTGTCATTTCAAAGGGAATGATCCCTGTCCTGTCAGATCAGGAAGCCAGGTCAATAGCCATTCTTAAGCCATTGGTTGTCATAGATGCGATACTGGCCAAAAGAAACCTGGGGACATCCATTGATGACGCACCACTTGTCATCGCCCTCGGTCCCGGCTTCTATGCTGGAAAAGATTGTCATGTCGTCATAGAGACGATGAGAGGGCATAATCTAGGAAAAATCATTATTGATGGGGCAGCCCTTCCCGATACCAGCACTCCAGGTCAAATCGCAAACTTCGGCAAGGAACGGGTGATCCACAGCCCATGCAGCGGGGTTTTCACCCATGCCGGTCATGAGATTGGTTCCCTGATCAAGCAGGGGGACATCATAGCGTACTGCGGCACCATTGCGCTTGAAGCGACCATTGACGGAATGCTCAGGGGTCTGCTCCGTGAGGGATTATCAATTCCCCAAGGCTTCAAGGTCGCGGATATCGATCCGAGAGGAAAGGATGCTATCTTCACAACCTGCAGCGACAAGGCGAAAGCCATTGCCGGATCCGTTCTTGAGACAGTTGATCATTTCAAGAGCACTCATCAGCGTTGATGATACCCTTTGTCCACCATCTCATAGGAGCCAAGGCTTTCTGACAAATCTTGTTCGTACAGATAGTCCCAGCACCCCAGACGGTGCACCATAGCACCTCCAAAGCCTTTCTTGAAACGATAAAGCCCGGCAAGAGGATGATCGGGCGAAGCCTCGGGAGCGACCCCAAACAAATCGTAAGAGGTACATCCCAAGGTCTTGGCCTGTCTCATTGCCTCCCATTGCAAGGCATAGGTGCTCATGCTTTCCCGATTTTGATTACTGCTTGCTCCAAAAAGATATGAGGCGCGCTTGTCACTGAAGGTCAGGAACATCGCAGAAAGAGGAGTCCCCCCTAAGAAAGAAAAGAGTAACCTGAAACCCGCATTTTGGTCACTTGCATCGAAGAATGAGCGGAAAAACCGTATGTCATGCAAGGTTATCCCGTTTCGTTTTGCTGTCTGTCGGTACAATTCATAAAAGAGAGGAAGATCATCAAGGCCACCTTGACGGACCTCAATTCCATGACGCAGAGCCAACCTGATGTTGTATCTGGTCTTCGGATGCATTCTCTCA
>JBAXZS010000058.1:0-11423 GCA_041670175.1 Sphaerochaetaceae bacterium
GGAAAGATTGACAAGGGGTACTTGTGTTGATTATGCTTTTTTATGCTGTCAAGAAATCAGGTTCTATCCTGCACATCTTATTATGATGGCGACCATTAATTCAGCCCATGGTGTACGCCATGAGGATATTTAAGGAGATTGCCCAATGGACAATGAAAAGACAAAACCTGACAAAGATCAGGCTTTCATCGCGAAGATCCAGATCATAGCAGGGAAAACAAAAGCAGATGCCAATCCCGATGAACTGGAACATCTCAAGAAGCTCATCAAGAAGAATGTGCCGTTTTCCCTTCGTGGATATTTCATGGCTTACCTGCTCCGCGAAGGCATGAGCACCAAGGAGAACTTCAAAAGACCGATTGCCACCAATGCAAGACCGGTAGCCAAGAAGGAACAGGCTCCCTCGGAAGCTGAGAAGCCAGAGGAACGTGCGGTGGAGAAGCCTCTCCCAGCTGGGGCGAAGACATTATACCTGAATATTGGCAAGATGAAGAGATTGTATGCCAAGGAACTGAGCCAAGTTTTCCAAACCGAGCTTGGCCTTACCCGTGATGACATCTATTCCATCCGCATCCACGACAAATACAGTTTTGTCTCCATGAGTCAGGAAAACTGTGAGAAGGCCATTGCCAAGATCAATGGGATGGATATCAAGGGCAGGACGGTCACGGTCAGTTATTCAAATAAGGAGTGAGGATGTTTGTCGAACGTGTGGTGGTGGGACCTTACCAAACCAATTGCTACATCTTAGGGGAAGAGAAAACCGACAGTTGCTGGATCATTGATCCAGGTAACGATGCGCAGGAGATTATTCATTGCATTGAGAAGCATCATGTTCTCCCTGTTGCCGTGTTGCTTACTCATACCCATTGGGATCATGTAACAGCTTTGCCCAGGATAGTGGCGCAATACCCTGGAGTGGAGATTCTCGTAGGGAGGGAGGATGCCTCTTTCCTTGGAAAGAACGCATATGCTCATTTTTCCCAAACCATCACCGACCGTTCCTTTCTTGCTGCTTATAAGGAGGAGCTTATGGCTCTTCCTGAACCTACAGCCCTCTTGGACGAAGGACAATATCTGGATGACTGCCATATGAAAGTCATGCATACTCCAGGTCATACTCCCGGAGGAGTCTGCTTTTATCATGAGGAAGGCCAATTCCTCTTCTCCGGGGATACTTTGTTCGCCAGTGGTATCGGCAGGACCGATTTGTATGGAGGCTCCTATCCGGAGATTATCCAAAGCTGTCATAGGATTCTGGAATTGCCCGATGAAGTAAGAATTCTTCCAGGACATGGACCTGATACCACGGTGGGCCAGGAACAGAGCAATCCTTATCTCTGACCACTGAAAACCAATTCAGGAGAAATAAAGTCTTTGTGCATTCTCAAAGAAGACCTGCTCTTGTTCCTTGTCGGTAAAAAGATCCTTGAGATACCCAAGAAGATGAGCATAACTCTCATGGCACAAGGTGCTCGGGGCATCAGTACCCCACATCAGATGATCGCATCCAACCAGTTCTTTAGCAAATCCGACATATTCCCTGGCTGTGGGGAAAGGGTATTTCTCAGGTCTGACCTTCCAATGCAATGCGGCGAGGTCAAAATACACATTGTCTTTTTTCATCATCTCCAGACCTGCCTGCAACTGAGAGAACTGGCCTAGCCGGGGAGACATCAGATGGCAGACCACAATATTCATAGCGGGAAAGGTTGAGGCGATGTTACGTATTGCCTCACACTGGCTGCTTCCATCCCCCGGGCTTCCAATGTCGAAGACCAGCATCCCTCCTCGTTGGGCAATCCGGGTATAAAAACCCATCATCATCGGGCTATCGAGGGGGAAGGTCTCATGGTTGCCCATGATACCGCAACCAACTGACATCTCAAACTTGAAGATTGAGAAATGCAGGATATCCAAGAGGTTGTCCAGGATTTTCTGCGCATTCCGACAAAACGGGTCAAAAGTCGCCGCACCAGCAAGCCGCTTGGAATACCGGGTGATACATTCATGCACGTAATCATTCTCAAAACCCAGGAATCCCCCCTGAAGCAGCACCGCCTTCTCAACGTCATGCTCATCCATAAGGGAAAGCAAGGACTCGGCGGTAAAAGTCGTGTCACCAAGGCCCTGTGGTATGAGATCGATGACAGCTCCTGTAGCCCATCGGGCTTTTCCTCCTCCAATCGCTCTCAACTCACCATCGGCCCCGAAACCTGACAATTGGGAGAACACATGGGCATGAGCATCGATATAATGCATTTTTCCCCCCTCGTTTTGAATCACACTACTTGAGTGAAGAGCCTTTGTCAATCTTGCATTTTTTGCATCACTGTCAAGAAATGATACCCAAATGTCAAATAATTCAAGCTATGAAAGAATATCCAATGCAATAATGATATACTAAGGAGAAGAGGCTTGCATGAAAAAAACAACCATTTGCATTATTGGAGGGGGAAGCCGTCTTTGGGCCATCCAGTTCATGAAGGACTTGGCGTTCAACACCATGACGGAAGGGACATTGATACTGTACGATATTGACAAGCAAGCAGCCAAGAACAATGTCCAGGTTGCCAATCAGATATTCAAGGTCAACAACAGCGAGGGACGGTTCAAGGTGGAGGCCCGATCTGATATCAAGGATGCACTCACAGGTGTTGATCTGGTTATTTTATCAATCGAACCGGGACTTACAGAATGCCGCTATGGAGATCTTGTGCTTCCTGAGGAATATGGAATCCTTCAATCGGTCGGGGATACCACAGGTCCCGGCGGTATAATGCGTGCACGCCGAGCCCTCCCTCTTTTCTTTGATTTTGCAAAGAGAATCAAGCAGTGCTGCCCGAATGCATGGGTTATCAATTATACAAATCCCATGACGCTCTGCACGGCCGCATTGTACAAAGCATTCCCCGACATCAAGGCGCTGGGATGCTGCCATGAGGTATTCCACACAGAGACCTTCATCGCAGAGAAAGTCGCCCAATGGTATGGAGTCCCCCAGCCGGATAGAAGAGATATCCACATAGATCTTACAGGAGTGAATCATTTCACCTTTGTGACAAGAGCCTCATGGAATGGCATTGACCTGATGCCGAAACTCAAGGAACTGGCGGAAAATCCCAAAATATATGAGGATAAAACGGAAACCGCAAAACAACGGATAGCAAAGGAGAAATGGTTTGAATGCGATCAGTTGGTCGCCCTTTCCTTCCTTCGGGATTTTGGCGCGTTGGGAGCTGCTGGTGACAGGCATCTTAGTGAATTCGTCCCGTGGTTCCTTGCAACCGATGAGCAGTTATGGAAACTCGGAGTAGTAAGGACCCCCTATCAATGGCGCATCACCAAGGCAAAAGAAAAGAAGGAGAAAGTATTCAAGGATGAAGAGCTCAAAGCCTCCCCTTCGGATGAGGAGGGAGTCGACATCATGCGATCACTTTTCGGGGATAGGACCTTACTGACAAACATCAACAGGCCTAATGAAGGACAAATAACATATCTGCCACTAGGAAGAATTGTTGAAAGCAATGGGTTCATCAGCAATAACTCAATAAGACCGATTGTGGCAACAGATCCCCCCTTGGGCATACAAAACCTTGTCAGGAGAGTCAGTGATGTCCAACAAATGACATTGGACGCTCTTTATCAGGATGATACGGACTTACTCTTCACTGCCTTTATCTCGGACCCCTTGGTAAACATCCCAATAGGGAAAGCAAGGGAACTCTTCGACAAAATGCTCAAAGCCTCACAAATCAGGTATGAGAAAACCTGAATGAAGAATAAAAGCGGCTTTCAATGTGAATGAACACTGAAAGCCACTGCTTTATCTACGGCCAACACCTTCTTCGGCATTCTTGCAGGAAAGACAAAGTACGGCATAGGGAAGCGCCCTGAGCCTCTCTTCAGGAATCTTTTTCCCACAACGAAGACACATACCATATTTCCCCGTATGAATCCGTTCCAAAGCATTCTCAATCGCCCTAAGGCGATCCGCTTCGTGTTTGTTTACAGCTTCCATCTTCTTGATCGCGATATCATCTGCGGCGCTGTCAATGGAATCCTGAATTCCCATTGAAGTCGCAATACTCTTGAACTCAGAGTTGCTTTCAGACATCCTCTCAAGAATTTCCTGACGCATGGACAGAAGCTTTTGCTTCATCTCCAAAGTGAAACTTTCAGCCATGACAACACCCCCATTGAGGAATTTTCTCTAAAATGGTGATATTTGGTACTTAAGTCAAGAGGCTGAAAGGCTAATTCACTTATTTTTCTTCAGAAGTACTGTCTCCGAGTTTTTTTATGGCTTTTATCATGAAAACAAGGATGAAGGCAAGAGCAAAGCCAAAGAGAAGTACGACCAAAGGCTTGTCTTGAAGAAGCAAGGCAAGAAGTACAAAGCCAAGCACAATGCAAATGACCATGACCGTTATCCAAAAGACTATTGATCTGTATTCTTTTCTAGTCATTATTTAGGAATTCCTTGATGATGGACAAGAAGACGTCATAGGTTGTGGCTATCTTGAGGGAGGGCTCCTCGTCCAATATCTTTGCCGGTGCCCTGAAGAGACACCCTCCATCGGCCTGATGAATCATTGTCAGATCATTGTAAGAATCCCCTGCGGCAAAGGTTCGGAAGTTCAATTCCTTGAGTGCCAGGATGGCCTTTTTCTTTCCGTCGCGCAGCCGCATGAGGTAACCGCTAATCATGCCATCGGCATCAACGACCAGATTGTTGCACCACAGGGTGGGATATCCCAGTTGCTCCATAAGTGGTTGGGCGAATTCACTGAAGGTATCGCTGAGAATCACCACCTGGGTAAGGCTCCTGAGAACGTCCAGGAATTCCTTGGCCCCTTCCAAGGGCCTCATGCTGGCGATTACCTGCTGTATATCCTTAAGCGTTAGATGATGATGCTTCAAGAGATTGATGCGATAACGCATAAGCTTATCATAGTCAGGCTCCTCACGAGTGGTGATCTTAAACTCGGGTATCCCCGTCTTCTCGCTGAAGGCAATCCAAATCTCGGGCACCAGCACACCCTCCAAATCCAGACATACAATATCCATGACAATTTCTCCTTGGGATAGTATCACGAAAAGAGGATTGAAAAGGCAAGAGCAAAAAGGTAGCCAAAGCACTCACTGAGTACCTCTGTGGCCCCAAGTACATCGCCAGTGACTCCCCCAATGCGTTTCCTGCTGGTATTTCCAAGGAACAGGGTGACAAGAGCGGCGCCCAAAAAAGAACCCAAAACGGCCGGACTTCTCAGCAGATAGCAGACAGCACCCATTTGCACAAGGGTAATCACAGGATGTATCCAGGTCGCCTGGCGTACCAAGTTTCCCGCAGTCCCCTTTCCCTCCCTGGCATAGGGAAGAAAACCAGCTAGCACCACCTGCATGGTACGTGAGAGCATGGGCACAACCAACAGGACAGGCCATTGCTCCTTAAGTGAGGAAAGCGTTGAGAATTGCACTAAAAGCGCACAGGACAAGGCGATCAGAGCAAAAGAACCCACATGGCTGTCCTTCATGATGGAGAGGGTTTCCTCCTTGGTGTAGCCCCCCCCGAAGCCATCCGCGAAATCGCAAAGACCATCAAAATGGAAGCCCCGGGTGGCATAGGCGTTGAACGCCATGACCAGACTCGCAAAGACCATCGGAGGAAAGGGGAACAGGGAAAGGAGGATGTCAATTGAAGCGAAGAAGGCTCCCACGGCGGGGAACCAAAACAAGGAGGTGCTTTCTTTCTTGCTGTCGCCACCAGGAACCCTGAATCGGGTAAGGGTGCGAAATGCTGTCGCAAGTCCAAGGCCCATCAGAGAAGCCTGCCCTTGATGGCGGTGGGGATACCGCAAATCATGACTATCACATTGGAGGCAAGGGAAGCCACCTCCTGATTGAGCCTTCCTGCAATATCGACATACTCCCGAGATTCTTTGTCCGCAGGAATCACGCCAAGGCCAGTCTCATTGGTGACCAGGACAATGTCACATGAAGGATTTCGCAAAGCTTCAAGCAGGGCTTCAAGACGACCGTCCAGTTTCTTATGATACATAAGGTTGCCAAGCCATACCGTCAAGCAGTCCACAACACAGACTTCGCATGAAGGAGGAAGACCCGTGAGGGCTCTTCCTAGTTCGATCGGTTCCTCAATGGTGATGAATCTCCCCTTCCGGCTTTCCTGATGGGCGGCTATGCGCGCTTTCATCTCATCATCCATCGCCTGGGCCGTTGCAATGAAGTAGCGGCTTTCCTTTTCCTCGGTGAATTCCAAAGCATAATCCTGGGCATAGGTGCTTTTACCACTTCTTTCCCCTCCAATGACAAGAGACACCTTGCTCTTGCTCTTGGATCGGATATGCTCCCCGCTGGTTGCACTCTGCACCGTATTGACTGAAGGCTTCACACTCCTGTGGGTAATGCCAATCCGCTTGATATCCATAGTAGCCATATCTTACCTCAGGTGAAGTATAGCCTGATAATGCTCTTGCAACAATGACAGGGATGTAAGAAAATCATCCTGGGTAAACACCTCAAGGGTGAGCACCCTATCCTTTCCATCAAGAGCGTATTGCCTCTCAAGAGCGGAAAGGAATCCGGCAACGAGGGCGGGATCCCCTTTGACTAGACTTTGATGATCAATCCTACCTTGCACTCCATGCAAATGGCATATCCGTGCAAGAGGCAAGAGAGAGGACTGCGCCTGGTTCTCGTCAAACCCCATGTTCCACACATGCCCGATATCCAGTGTTACCCCTAAACCCAATTTTCTCACCAAAGGCAAAACAAGTGAGAATGGATAGCTCAAGGTCTCTGCACAAAACAAGGAAGGGGCGAGACCAGTCCTCTCCAGCAAGCAGGAGAGAGTCTGTTCCGTGCATTCCAGCCAATGTCGCTCATCCACAGAAGCCCGAAGACCAAAAGATTCTGGGGTAAGATGAAATACATAGGCAAAACTACCGAGGCTCTCGGTAAGCCTGATAATCTTCAAATAGGTCTCCAAGGTGGTCTGTCTTACCTTCGCATCGAAACTTCCTGGATACACATCCAAGGGAAAGTGCACGGTATAGGTCAGATTGTAATCCCTGGACAGCTGGACAAGTGTCCTGATGTCCCCAGGAGAGGGCAGATTGCTTTCCTCCTTGCTCTCAAACAGCACCAGCTCGATATCATCCACCATCGGAGCAAGATAGCGCACATTGGGGATGATGTTATCCGGCAATATATAACTGGTGGTTCCTAGTCGTATCATATGATGCCCAGGACCTTGAGTTCGGTGGTGCTGTCATCCACGCCAAGTTCCTTGAAGGTCTTGAGATCATGAAGCATATGACTTGCCAGCCGTATCACAGGCCATAAGGCGACCGCTCCTGTCCCCTCCCCCAATTGCAGGTGCAAATCGGCAAGAGGCTTAAGATTGAGGAATCCGAAAACCTCAGAGGAACCCTTTGCCGCTGAAAGATGGGTAGCCACCATAAAGTCAGTACAAGTAGGATCGAGTCCTTTGGCAAGCAAAGCGGCACTTTCCGTGATAAACCCATCAAGCAGGATCGGGACTTTTTCTTGGTGGCAGTAAAGCATGCCACCAACCATGGCCGCAATCTCAAATCCCCCAAAACTTGCAAGAATCTCCAAGGGATCTTTCTCCTGATGGATTTCCAATCCCGACTTGATGACCGCTATCTTATGGGCAAGCTCCTCACTCTGCAACCCGGAACCACAACTGGTGACCGCTGCTGCATCCAGCCCCGTCATACGCGAGACAATCGCCGAGGCAATGGTGGAGTTTCCCACCCCCATCTCCCCAAAGGCGATGCAATCGGCACCGGCATTGAGAGCCTCTTCTGTCTGGCGTTGTCCAACCTTCAGGGCTTTCTTCACCTCCTCAGAGGACATTGCCCTCCCGTCAAGGAAGTTTCTGGTACCTCTGGCTATCTTGCAATTGACCACCTTGCTGTTTTCCAAATCGTTTTCCAACCCTACATCGATGACATGCAAAGGCACCTTGTTCACCCTTGAGAACAAACCACAAGCTCCCTCACCTTGGGCGAATGCCCTTGCCATCTGGGCCGAGATGATCTTGTTGCTATGGGTCACCCCCTCATCGGTGATCCCATGATCCGCACAGAACACACAAAGATGAAGGTTGTCCAGACTGCCTTCCGTCATGGTCGCCAATCGTATGGCCAGGTTTTCCAGGTTTCCTAGACTATAGGGGATCATGGCTTTTCCAAGCAATATCTCCCTATATTTCTCTTCTGACGTTTTTATCGACATGATATATCCATTCTACGTGTCATCATATGGATGGACAACAGGTTTTTGCGTATACTTTTTTCATGCAAGGAAATTTCTATTACCTTTTGGATTTTACCGCAGGACTAATCATATCCATCATGGTTGTCTGCAATACCCAACTCGGTGTCGCGCTTTCCATGGGTGTATCGACCATCATCAACCAGATAGTAGGCATCATTATCCTCACCCTCATCCTGGTCCTCTTCAGATCCAACAGGAAGATCAACCCCAAAAGGGAACACGCTCCTCTTTATTTGTGGTTCAATGGATTGCTTGGCATCCCGATTCTCTATCTGAATTACCTCACGGTCACCAGCATAGGGACTTCCCTTGCCATGTCCGCCACGGTCTTTGGGCAAAGTGCCATCGGGCTTGTTTTCGATCATGTGGGGTTCATGGGCTTGAAGAAGCGCACATTCTCCCAGGGGAAGTTGCTAAGCCTCGGGATATCGCTTGCCGGTATCATAGTCATGGCATTTGAAGGAGGATCGTTCTCCATCAGATACATCATCCTGGGAATGCTCGCAGGTGTCCTTACCATGGCGCAGATGGTGCTCAACAGCACCTTTTCCCAAAAGAAAGGAGCTGTCTTCTCTGCCAGACAGAATGTCATAAGCGGCCTTTTCGGCGCGCTGGCCTTCTTCCTTCTGTTCTTCAAGCAGGATACAATCGCAGGTTTGGGACAAATTCCCTCGGTGAGTCTCGCTCTTCTTATCTCAGGAGGTGCTTTAGCCTGTTTCGTGGTGGTCTCCACCAATATGGCGATAGTGATGGTGCCCGCCGTATACTCGGCATTGCTACTTTCCAGCGGTCAGGTATTGATGTCATTGTTCCTGGACGGGTTGCTTTATCGACGTTTTTCCCTTTTTCTTCTTTCCGGCGCGCTTCTCATGTTGCTTGGCATGTTCCTTAATTTTCTTAGCGAAAAGAAAAACACATAGCACCTTGTTGCTTCGCTCGGCACTTCTGGGCAAATCCCAGTTCCTGCCATTATGGCAATTCTTTCTTGTGCATGAGAGGTGAAAAGCTCCTCTTTTATTAGAAACGTTTGTAACACTTTACGTGCGGTAATATCAAGCTTCCGCCAAGAACATTTGTCTCAAAGAAAAAAGGTGGTTCTTCTTGCTTCTCGTCAACCTTAGATTTATACTTATTTAGTGGTACCAGATATAATAAGAGAAAATCTCCCAATAATTGCAATCAGCGGAATACTTTTAGGGATTGATAAAGGTGGTATTAAATCCACCAATATACTCGCCATGTACTTCATGCTTTCTCTGTTCCCTGCGAAAACCATGCTTGCCATATATGCACCACTCATTCTTGTAGGGGAATTCTATCCTGTCTGGCACTACCGAAAGCAAGCCAATTACCAAGCCAGCAATCGTTTTATTCCCTGGGCAATTCTCGGACTTCTTCTGGGAACGATTGTTGGTACCCGGATAAATGAGAAAATATTCGGATTACTTATCGGCATCCTGGTGCTTTCCATGGCAACGCTTACCCTTGTCAGAGGTGAAAAAGGAATCGGTCTCGAGGGAAAAAGAAAGCACCTAATCAGTGCAGGCCTTGGTGTTTTGGCAGGGTTTGGCTCAATCATTGGAAACGCAGGCGGAGGGGTGACCAACTTTTACTTCCTCTCGACAACCAACAACAAGAATAGTCTCATAGGGTCCAGTTCATATCTTTACTGTATCCTCAATTCTGTGAAATTGCTCCTGTATCTCTTTCTTTGGCGGATATTCACCAGGGATACCGTAACTGTCACACTCTGCATGGTGCCTTTTATGGCCATCGGCATTGTCCTGGCCACCCTGCTTCTCAAGGTGATGTCTGAGAAAACATATCAAATACTAGTCTATATAGCCATCTTCTATGCCGGAATCTCCCTGATACTCAAGAATATCTAATCGATAGACCACAAGGAGCCAGTCCCTCACGAATCACTCTCGCAAGAAAAAAATCATTTGCAAGAATCCATCATCACCTGTATGAGGAAGTTTCTTTCCTGAAAAGAACCGCACCACAGCACCTCCTCTGGTGCAGATGGAATCGATTTTCTTCAAATGGAGGTGCAGACAAAAAGTTGGACTTTCCTATGATGCCAGAGCAAGACTTCTACGATACTCAAGAGAGCTCCTCCCTCCCAAAGACATTTTGATTCGTTTCTCGTTATACCAATAGAGGTACTCATCAAGCAGAGCAAAAACTAACGTTCCTCGTATCAATCAATCAACTTGGATACATATTCCTTCAGTATCGGATCCACTTTCAGGTCCTTGAGCTGTTTGGAATCAGCATTTCTCCCATGGGCCATAAGTTCCTTGTATGCATCGCAAATCAAATCCACCGCACGCTCTATCGTCACCACCCCAGTGTTGACGACAATATCGAAATCCTCAGTTTTCCCACAGGAGTGTTTCAGATTATCCTCAAGGAACGCCCTACGGATTTTATCATTCTCCTCCACCTGAGCTTTCGCCTCCTCAAGGGATACATGATATTCCTCACTCTTGCGCTTTATCCTAAGATCAATGTCGGCATGAGTCCTGACATTGAGAACATCACGATAATTCATGAAAATCTCAAAACCACCTCGTCCGACAATGACAACATTGTCATGGGCTCCGATTGCTTCAATCGTCCTTGTCATGAAATTCATGGTCTGGATTTTCAAAGAATCAAAGCGTTCCCAAAAGCCAGGGATCTCGTTGTAAATCTTCACGAACTGACTGTACCCATACTCCTGCATTATCTTGGAGATGATTTCCTTGTCGACATATTTCATGCCAAGCCGTTCGGCGACCTTTCCACCGATACGGGTCCCCATACTTCCCATTTTCCGAGAGATAGTAATAATGCCCATTGTTTTCTCCTATTTTTTGAGTGCAACCTCAGTTATTCTCAAGTGAACGATATGATACCGTTATGGTTTACACATTCAGAAGAACGGACAACCAGTTTGGAGACACTTCCCCAGTATCCCAGCCCCTACAAGGAGACACGTTTCGAACGATTGCTACCAGGACTGTTCGCACTCCTGTCCCTCACTAAGTATCTTCCACCCTCTTTTCTCCTACGTCAAGACCTGCATCTTTTCTGTTCGGGGACTCGTGGCA
>JBAXZS010000059.1:0-11290 GCA_041670175.1 Sphaerochaetaceae bacterium
ACCGTTTGTCCCCCACCCAGTTGTTTCCAAAACTGATTTCGGCTTCCTGGGTGTCAGGACTCAATGTGGTGGATAAGGACAAAGTCCTTCCTGTCCCTCCGATATTCTTGTCGGACCATTGCACAAACCCCGAGATGGGGAAACTGTCAACGGTCCCCCCGAAAGTCGCACCGAACTGGATTGACATCTGGTTGCCTTCAGTGACGGTAAACACAGGGATGACCGTATTGGGTTCCTCCCCGTTAAGGACATCGACCTGCACATCGGAAACAATAAGCGTGTTGTAGATATTCTGGGCACTCTTGGTAAGCTTCGCCTTAGAGAAGATATCCCCAACCTTGAATGCCATTTCACGCATAAACACATAAGGTTTTGTTTTTGTCAGTCCTTTCAGACGTATCTCGCTGATGGTCGCCTGTCCATTCTCGGTGATCACCAAATGATAGCTGACGGTCTTGCTTGCCTCATCCTTCTGTATCTGTTTCTCAATGTTATTGAAGATATAACCATTATCCCAGTATTTGTTCGCAATACTGTCAAATATCGCATTGAGTTTCTCAACGTTGAGGGAATCCCCTTCCGTGAGAGTCACAAAACCCTGCAGATCCTCATTTGAGAAGACAGAATTCCCCTCAGTGGTTATTTTACCAAATTTCCAAAGGCTCCCCTCGTCAATGGTATAGGTAATTCTCAGTTTTATATATTTTTCATTCGCATCTGTCTGGGGAATGACATCGATGGACTCTTGGGAAAACTTCGCATCTATGTATCCATTGTTCTGGTAATACTTGAGGATGTTCTTTTTATCCTCCTCAATATTCGATTCCATGTAATACCCAGCAGTGAAATAACTACTGATTTTGGTCGAAAGTTGCTTTTTAAGAATTTGCGAATTGAAATGCTCGTTCCCTTGGAACACCACTTCCCCAACCTTCTTCTGCTTACCCTCGTCAATGACGTAATCGATGGAGGTCAGGTTTGTCGTCTCATCGGTAGTGGCGTTGGCCTCCACCTTGACATCGCTGAAACCATTCTTATGATACAGATCCACCAACATCTGCTTGGAGGAGTCCAAATCCTGACTCTGAAGGAAAGTACCAATCTTAAGTGTGATTGCATCGTTCAATTTTGAGGATTTCATTGAGTCGTTGCCCTTGTACTCAATCGATTTTACAAAAGGAAGCTCGAAAAAGGTGAAATCCAGGACCAAGGAATCCGTGCCGTCAGTACTTTTCTGCGCGTCAGCAAGGAAATAAAGGAAGTTGTTCATCCCGTACAACTCACCCTGCAACTGATTGAATAGGTCAGTGGTGAAGTCCTTTCCTTGATATTTGTACTCAATATCCTTGACAGCATTCTCCTTGACATTAACCAAACCATGATTAACAAACGAAATTATCTTCTGATTCTCGTACCAAGGTTTCTGAGCCTCGATTGCAAAAATCGAAGTACTTAAAGTTAGGACCAAAAATAAGGCCAGAAGCCGAATGATTCTCCGGTTCACCATTGAATTCTCCTCATGTTGTTAACGCAAAACAATCCGTTTGGTTACACTAAAACCTATGGTATCCAAAATATTAATCAGCGACAACTCATTTGGCTGGGTAAATAAGGAATAAGTGCAAAGGGGGTTATCCCATTCCAGAGAGACCTCAAGATCCAGCGAAAGGTCGTTGACAAGGAAAGGTGTCCTTACATTCTTGTTTCTCACATTGAGAGCGCTGAGATGGAGCAAGACCTGCAGGAACATGTCCTTACCGACATACTTACCCATAAATATCGAAGTATTGTTCAAATACCTGGCCAAGGGGCTTACCGTTATCGCATTTGATCCCGGCAACACATCGATGATGATGTTTTGCAGGATGGAACTCCTCAAGTTGAACATATCCAATCCCAGGGAGCGACGAATGGAATCACTGAGATCGTTTGAGGTGTTCCCAATCAAGCCGAACCGCTGTGCGACATCCGTGGCCAACGTTGCCATGGAAGCCATCTTGTACAGGCTCAAATCCCCATAGGCGGTAGAAGGAAGGATGCTTTCTCCAAGTATTCCCATGATCTCCTCAAGGCTTTTGCTGGGGGTACTCTCAAAACTTGGACTAAGATTGGAAAGTGAATTGTCATTGAGCACGAGATAGATATCGACAGGATTCCCGGATGAATCAAAATTCCTCATCCGCGCACGGAGATTGAGCACAGGTTCCAGGATATTGAGCTCATCGTTGTTTCTGAACGCAAGGGATCCCTCCGTGATGAAAAAATTCTTCTGAAAATAAAATATCTCGCCATTACGAATCCCAAGATACCCTGACATGTCGAACTTCTGCTTGATATGGTCATAACTGAACCGGAAGGTCTGTCCTTCGGAGATGGTCGCACTGAAAACAGGGGAAGGCGTATTGGGATAGAAGAAAGTATTGTTCTTGCCTGTGGTAAGGGTAAAATCCGTGCTGGTATTGAAGGAGGAGACATACCAGGAAGGACAATCCTTGATTCCAATGGTGACCTTGGCATCATCAAAGGTTCCTGTCCCTGTGATATAGACTCCTTGGTTCCCTTTGTTTTGCAGATGGTACTTTCCATTAAAATTCGCCCTGATATCGAGGTTTGATTCTGGAATTGGAACAAAAAGATAGATGGATCCGGTGGGAAGGTCAAGATCGCAATTAAATGATTCAAAATTGGCTTCGTTGAAATTCAGGCCTATCTGCGCAGTTCCCTGGACAGTCTCCCCCGTTATCCTATTGGTTGCGAACACAGGTTGCAAAGCGGATGAGATGGAAGAACCATCAGCCCAAAGCACGATGTTCTTGGCAAAGAGCTCATCCTGTGGAAGCCAGAAAGTGGTCATGTCCAGGCTGTCACAATACACCTGCCCAAAAAGCCGAGGATTGTCAAAAGAACCCCCAAAATACAAGTCTCCTTCCATAATGCCTTGTTTGAATTCAATTATAGGAGTCTCGAAAAATCGATTAAGCCTGGTCAAATCAAAATAAATATTCTTCATTGCCAGAGCAACACCATCCTCTCCTATCGTACCGGATACATCAATGCCCAAACCTGTACGGGGATCGAGGTGCAAAGAGATTGCCTTGGAGGACTGGCTATAGGAGAAATTTATGATCGCGGACGATGCGGTATAGGTATCGTCCTTATGGGAAAAATCAATTTTTGCCGTATCAACAAAAGGAAACGACTCTCCCATCACCAGAAGATGGTTGACGCTCAGCCTCGCAAAGAGGGAGCCATCCTCGAATTGTTGTTTGAGCCGGGGCAGTTGCATAAGTGAATCAAGCTTGTTGAAATGAAAAGCCACACTGAAATCAGCGCTGCTTCCCTCGGTATATACCTGGCTGATATGCTGATCATTAGTGAAGAGTGAGGAAAGGGATGCCTCCCCCTTCTTTGCATCCAAAAAGATCCGAATGTCCTTGAAGTTATTTTGCCTGAAAGAGAACTCGCCATCGGTCAACTGGATTTGCTGCTGAAGAAAAGAAACATTCGCTTTTGCATTCACCCCATTCGAAGCCAGGGAGAAACTCCCTGCGATATCAAACAAAGAGGTCAGGTCCGTACTTCCCACAAGGGAGAGTGCAAGTCTCAAAGGCTCTTTTGTCTTGCGAAAACGAGCAAGGTCAAAATCCCTGACATCACTTACAATATCCATCTTTTTCCCATTCTGCTTGCAATACAAGTCAATAAGTTGCGCCTTGTCATCATTCAAGTGCAAGGCGAAGGTAAACGGCAAGACGAATTTTTCCTTGATGTTTGTCTGGATTTCCGTACCATCATAGGAAAGGAATCCCTGGAATTTTGTTTTGCCATCATCTATTGTGATCCCGTTTATCAAGACACTGCTATTGGTAATCGCAATGTTCGCACCGAAATCATAGGATAAACCATTGAGAAAAATATTGGTGAGCTTGAAATCGCTGGCATGGAACGACCAGTGGTCCTTGTCGTTGTAGATGAAGCTTGCGACCGCATCCAGGGATGAATTCTCCAAAATATCAGTCAAAGGGAACTTGAAGTCATCAAGTTTGACATCCACTTTCAGAGGGTTTCCCAGGAACGAGGAGACCTGGATCATTGAGGAACTGTTGGCAACAAGGCTTTGCTTGTCGAGATTATAGGTGAAGGCAATCGGATACGTCATGTCTCCAATCTTGAGTGTCGCCTCGCTACTGAAAGACGAACCTCTCTGAGCAAGTTGTCCGATGAGATGAAAATTAGGAAACCGGGAACTGGTGGCATCATAATCATAGAGCAGGGAGTCTGTATGGGTAAATTGGGCGGACAAGAACTCAGCACCGGTATCAATCCTATTGATACTCATAGTTCCACTTGGCAGCCACTTTCCAAGTTGCATGTTCCCAATGAAGGACAACCGGTAATTCTGGAGACTGCAAGTGAGAAACTCAATCGCCAGCTGTCCCTGGTCCACCTTTGCTGATAATGTGGACCCCCCATTGAAATGATACTTGCCGAACTTCAGATTCCCTAGGACAAAATCATAGGAGAAACGACCTCCCTGCCGGGTATCGCTGCTCAGGCTCAGGTTTCCTGTCAACGTACTTTGGTTGTCATAGTAAAGATTCAAGGGTGGTGCATAGGTATTGATTACAGTCTTGAATGCCGTAACAGGCAAACTGTCAGCCCGAAGCTTTACCTCGAACGCCCCCTCTTCTTTCCCTGCCCTCTCATAGGCAAGATGCAGTTGCAACTGATTCTGGGAATTGATTCCTAACAGGACTTTGGTGGCATTGTCAATTTTTTGATAATTGACGGTCACTTTGGCACTTTGGTCCAGGACATTGGAGAACAAATCGGTCAGCTCCAGGTTTGCATTCATCCCCTCGTCGAAAGTTGCTTGCAATGTTCCCTTCCCCTTGCACGTCACCACATCCTTGAACTGGTATCCAACCTGACTTTGGGCGTTCAGATAACAAGTCTTCAAGGTGCTGCCTGAAAGCGACATGAGAAGGTCCGTGAGATTCAAATCCGTACCGTTGTACAGGTAGTGCACAAAAGGCAGGTTTGCGCTGGCCTCGAATCCGTTCTGTTTCTGATAAGAGCCTTCGAACCTGATTCGACCGGAGGTAACCTCCTGGTCCTGGAAGGTCAGGACCGCTTCCTGGCCTTCGCTGGTCGCAAAGGAATAAAAGGATGCACCCAAGTTCGTCTTTAGCACCAAGGTTGACTGGGGAAGGGAAAAAGCATAATCACTGTAATTCCCTATTACCGGTCCTATCGATACACTTCCGGAAACCAAGGAACCGCCTGTTAACTGAAGGTTTCCACCCAAAGAAGGCAAGGATGCAGAAAACGGCACATGGTTGAAGGAAAGACCCTCGGCGGAGAAATCCACAGGGAAAGGTTCCTCCTTATGCATCTTTGTCGTGAACTGCAAGGAATCAAGGCCGAACACATACTCCAGATATGCCCCTCCAGTCTTTGAAAGCCTGGCGCTCAGATTACCTGTTTGATCGGCAGAAAAGGAGACATCATCAGAGATGACACGGACAAGTCCTTGCTTCTCAAGTTGCAGGCTTCTCACAGTTGCCGAAATCGTACTGAATTTCAATCCCTCGGCAACAAGCAGATGAACTCTTGCATCGTGCATATCCGCTTGGTAGCCCTGGTAGGTGATACTTCCCGAGAGGTTGTTCAAGTTGATTTGGTAGGAAAACCAATCAGGAAGGAAAGAGTTGTTCTCTCTTTCCCCGGCATCAATAAAAGCCGTGATGTCCCCCATCAACTGAGGGGATTCCACATCGAGGGTGATTCGCCCTTTTTTCATGAGCCATAGCCGGATAAGGGGGAAAATGCCCTTGTCCAGTCTGACTTGGTCAGCCTTGAAGTAAAAAGCATCCTCGACATTGAAGGAGACACCATCGATGACAAGATGGGAGAGGAATTCCCTGTTCATGGATGAGATATGGATTCTTGTAGCGCCTCTGTTCTCAAGACTAGAAAAAAAACTCTCACAAGCAATATGAACAGGATTCACCAAAGAGAGCGAAAGGACTGCATACGAGGACAAGAGTACGAAGCCCAGTGCAAAAGATACCGAGGTTGCAATCTCTTTGATTGTCATATGATACTTCACAGGACCAAGTATAACCCATTCGTAATTCTTTGCCATCTATTTAGGGATTGCGATTTACGTCAAATGGTTTTTTTTGTATGATGCTCTTATGCAAACAACATTGAAAAACTTTATTGTATTCGAAGGCTTGGATGGTGCGGGGACCACCACACAACTGCATCTTCTCTCCAAGCAGTATAAGGACAAAGGGATTGAATGTTTTGAGACCTTTGAACCCACGGATAATCCCATCGGAAGGCTGGTTCGGTCGATTCTTCGTAAGGAGGTAACCGTCACAGCCTGGTCCCTGGCCTTGTTGTACAGCGCGGACCGTGAAGAGCACCTCCATGACAAGCAAGAGGGGATCATACAGCAACTCGAGCAAAAGAAACTGGTCGTTTGTGACCGTTACTTCTATTCGTCCCTGGCCTACCAGGGTGTCGATTGTGATTTTGCAAACGTGATGTCAATAAACGAGTATCCCCATCCTGAGTTCGTTTTCTATATCGACACCCCTGTTGAGGAATGCATAGCAAGAATTGAGAAACGGGGAAAAGAGAAGGAACTCTTTGAGAAGACCGATTTCCTTACAAAAGTCAAAGCCAATTATGAGAAGGCCTTCTCTCTCCTCCCTAGGGAAACCAATCTTATCCGTCTTGACGGGAAAGTTTCCATCGCAAAGATCAATGAGGAGGTGAGGAAGGTTCTTTTCCCTTAGTAGATGAACATTGCGTCACCATAGCTGAAGAAATGATACTTCTCCTCCACGGCATGGCGATAAGCGTTAAGTATATGTTCCTTTGTTGCAAAGGAAGACACAAGCACAAGCAATGTCGATTCAGGAGTATGGAAATTGGTGAGCAACTGGTCGACCACATGCCAGGTGAACCCTGGCTTGATGAAGAGGTTGGTCCGGTCCCAACCGGAACGGACAAGGCCGGTCATGCTATCGTAGGCGCTTTCCAGCGTCCTCACACTCGTGGTCCCTGTGGCGACGATTTTCCTTCCTTCCTTCTTTGTCCTGTTTATCAATGCAGCGGTATCCTCACTCACTTCATAACGTTCAAAATGCATATGATGATCCTCAAGGCTCTCGCTACGGACAGGAAGAAAGGTCCCCGGACCCACATGCAGGGTGATATGTGTGATGGCACACCCCTTGTCCCTTACCTGTTGCAGTATCTCATTGGTAAAATGCAATCCCGCGGTAGGAGCTGCCACGGAACCTTCATTCTTGGCATAGACGGTCTGATACCTATTCTCATCAGCAAAATCATCCTCTCTCTTGATATAGGGAGGAAGGGGCACATGCCCGAGCTTCAGGAAGAAAGTCTCATCCACCGGCCTGTCAAAGGAGACAGTCCTGGTTCCATCTTCATTCTCCTTGACGATCTCCGCATGGTAGACAAGATCGGTGGTACTGGAGGAGAAGGTGTAGTGCTTGTGCAGATGTTGTTTCTTGGTCTTTGTGACCATGGCTTGCCAACTGTGATCAAGGTTTTCCTCCAAGAAAAGGAACTCGACCATGCCTCCGCTCTCACTTTGCCCATAGACCCGGGCCTTGCGCACCTTTGAATCGTTCACAACCAAAAGGCTTCCCGGCTCAAGGAACGAGACAAAATCTCGCATCATCGCATCCTTGTATTCGCCGGTCTTCCTATCTAGAACCAAGAGCTTATCGTCTCCACGGCGTTCCGCCGGGGTTTGGGCGATCAGCTCCTGGGGTAAATCAAAACAGAATTCCTTGGTCAACATGTTCTTCTTCCCTTGTCTTTTCTTTTACGCCAAGCAGTTCATATGCCTTGCTTGTCGCCATACGCCCACGGGGCGTACGCTTGAGAAATCCTTTCTGAATAAGGTAGGGTTCATAGAAATCCTCAAGACTTTCTATCGCTTCACCTACCGAGATTGAAAGCGTGTCCGCACCGACAGGCCCCCCGTCATAATAATCGATGATGGTCCTGAGAATATTTCTATCCTGCTGCTCAAGACCGTTGCGGTCAATGCCCATTCTTTGCAGTCCCTGGTTTACGATATCCACCGTGACGGTGCCATTTCCCAAGACAACCGCAAAGTCCCTCAGCCGTTTCAAAAGTCTATTCGCTATCCTGGGCGTCCCCCTGCTGCAACAGGCAAGAGAGGTGATGGCATCCTTCTCGATATCGACATCAATTATCGTCGCTGAACGTGATATGATGGAGGCAAGCTCCTCGTCGTTATAATAATTGATATGGCAATTGATTCCAAAACGCGAGACAAGAGGAGAGGCCACCTGCCCTGCCTTGGTCGTCGCTCCAACCAAGGTGAACTTGGGAATAGGTATTCTCATGGTTCTCGCCGCAGGCCCCTGCCCGATGACCCAGTCTATCTCGAAATCCTCCATGGCGATATAAAGCATCTCTTCCAGCACCGGTTTAAGTCTATGTATCTCATCAATGAAGAACACGGAGTTCTCCGTCACATTGGTCAATATGCCTGCCAGGTCCTTGGGTTTATCCAAGGCCGGGGCGCTGGTCATCCGCATCTCGGCACCCATCTCATTGGCTATGATGGAAGCGAGAGTGGTCTTGCCCAGGCCAGGAGGACCTATGAGGAATACATGATCCAAGGGCTCCTTGCGTTTTCTTGCGGCCTGGATATAAACGGCAAGATTGTCCTTCAGCTCCTTCTGCCCTTGAAAATCACAAAGCATCTTTGGCCTAAGAATGTTCTCCTGCTGGTCCACTTCCTGTTGGAATTGGGTGGACACCACGGAATTCTGTTGCAACAGCTCAACGTCCTTGAATTTTGAATCCAAATCTTCCATTGTTCCCTACCCCAAATAGACCAGAGCATGCTTGAATACAAACTCTTCCTTGTCCCGTAGCGACAGCTTGTCAAGTTCCTCTTTATGCTCGCTCTCCATCTTTGCCACTACATCCTCGCTGCTCTTCCTCTCGTACCCCATCTCCACCAGGCCATTGACCACTTCCTGGTAAATTCTGTTTTGTTTTTCCTCACCCTTATGGTCCTGCTCTTCCAGGACAAGCACATCCCTGAGTTGGAGAATCATCTTCTGACCGGTTTTCGCCCCGATGCCAGGAATTGAGGAAAGCAACTTGAGGTTCCCCTCGTCAAGCGCCTTGGCAAGATTCTCGACAGTAATGCCACTAAGAATCTTCAAGGCCTGTTTAGGTCCAATACCACTGACCGATTGCAATTGATTGAAAGCCTCTCGTTCCAATTCATCATAGAAACCGTAAAGCAGCATGCTATCCTGATGGTGGGAAAGAACCGCAAGAAGACGTACGTTTCTCCTTTGCTCACCGACAAGGGAGGCCAGTTTGCTTTCAGTCTGTCCGCTGATGACCAGAGAATATTCAACATATCCTCCACGAAGGATGGCTACCTGTCCTTTCACGCTGACAAGATCCCCTAGTATTGCATTGATCATTTCTTCATTCTCCCCTTTGTCGCATTGTATGTCGCCAGACACAAAGCGGCCGCAAGAGCATCCGCACTATGATCCGGTTTGGGAACAGAAGGAAAACCAAGTTGGAGCTTAACCATCTGCTGCACCTGATTCTTATCGGCCTTGCCATACCCGGTGACCACGGTCTTGATAGTCAGGGGACTGAATAACACCACCTCGATATTCTGTGTCGCCAGCTGGTGACAGGCGGCACCTATGACCTTGGCCACCGAGATGGCGCTTGAGACATTCTTTGTGAAGAAGATGTCCTCCATGCCGCAAATATCAATTTTCTGCTCAACAGCCAGTTGTCCTATGGCGTTGGCTATGGTATGGATACGAAGTTGATCGGTCATATCGGGACTGGTCCGTATCACTCCAAAAGAAACAGGCCGGTTACGTTGTCCATCTGATTCGACAACGCCCCAGCCTGTCTGCGCATATCCTGGATCAATCCCTAGGATTCTCATTTATTCTTCGTCAGGATCCTCGTAGTCGTCAGGAAGCTCTAGGTTTGTCGCAACATCCTGCACATCATCCAAATCCTCAAGTTTCTCGACGATTCTCATTACCTTCTGGGCCTTTTCCTTGTCAAGCTTGACCATCTGCTCGGCGATCTTCTCAATCTCACCGCTTTCCTGCTCGAATCCAGCCTTCTGCAAAGCCTCAAGGACAACAGGAAAATCGCTGAAACCAGTGGTGACCTCGATGAAGCCGTCATTTGTCACCACATCCTCAGCACCAGCTTCCAATGCAACCTCAAGAATCTGGTCCTCTGTATACTTGGCGGCATCATAGGAGATGATACCTTTGGTCTGGAACATGTAGGAGACACAACCCGTGGCCCCGAGAGTACCACCATTCTTGGTCAAGGTGGAGCGGACATCACTTGCTGTTCTGTTCTTGTTATCCGTAAGAGTATCGATGATGATGGCAATCCCACCAGGAGCATAACCTTCATAGGTCAGCTCAAAGAACTCGGTAGCCCCAAGCTCCCCAGAGCCTTTCTTAATAGCCCTTTCGATATTATCTTTCGGCATGTTCTCAAGTCTTGCCTTAAGGATAGCCGTACGAAGTGCTGCATTGGTTTCGGGGTCTGCGCCGTTCTTTGCCGCAACAGAAATCTCTTTAATAAGTTTGGTGAATTTTTGACCTCTTTTTGCGTCAGCAATTCCCTTTTTGTGTTTGATAGTAGACCACTTGCTATGGCCGGACATATTGAACCTCTTACTATAATAGGATTACGAATTAAGTCTAACTGGGATACAGTACCATAGATAGGAAAATACGGTCAAGTGCTTTCTACGGGTATCAGCATTTCAATCTATCTTATTATTATATTTGTAATAACGAGATAGATAAAAAGAACATCCAAAAGATTTTGCAAACCTAAATACATGAAGCAAGCCTGAGCACAAGGGAATCCATTATCATGAGCCCTTTCTCGGTAAGAGAGAATCTTCCTCTCGTATCCACAAACAAGGACTCGCCCATCCCCTCCAGGGCCTTTCCAAAAATGGTGTCAAAGTCGAGAGAGAATCTTTTCCTAAAGGTTTCCTTATCAAGACCGGAACGGGTCCTCAGTGTCACCAGCAGGTATTCCTCCAGTTCCTCTTTCCGTGAAAGAATTTCCTTCGAGTATCCACTAAACAGAGGAGAGGACTCATAGGATGCCAAACTCTGGTCGTTACGCAAGCCCACCCAATCCCCCCCCTTAAAGGTAGGGGGGGTCGGGCCGCTTCCTGATC
>JBAXZS010000060.1:0-11263 GCA_041670175.1 Sphaerochaetaceae bacterium
AAAGAAAGGCGCCGTAGCCAATAAAGCTACAGCGCCTTTGCTGTCTAGAAGATATTTACAACTGATTTGGTTTTTTGTCAATCACGGAAGGCTGGAAATCAAAGTGTTTTTTAGATAGTATGATTGCCTATGTTACTTAAAGCGAAAAATCATCAGATGATTACCATCACAGATGGTCCGATTGCAAAAGCATTGCTTTCTTTCTTTTTCCCCATCTTGTTCGGCACTCTTTTCCAGCAACTCTACAACACGGTTGACGCCATCATCGTTGGCCGTTTCGTTGGGAAAGAAGCCCTGGCTGCTGTAGGGGGAGGCACCGGTGTGTTTGTCAATCTGATGGTAGGTCTCTTTACTGGCATTGCCAACGGCGCTTCGGTAGTCATCAGCCAATACTACGGCGCAAAGAAAAAACAAACCGTGAATGAAGCCATCCATACCGCTATGGCAATGGCCTTTGCGGGAGGGATTCTTGTCATGATAGGAGGTCTCCTTGTCAGCAGGTGGGTTCTGACTTTGATGGGGACTCCTCAGAGAATACTTGAGCTGTCGCTGTTGTACCTCAATATTTTCTTCATCGGGACAGTCCCTATGTTTTTGTATAACATGGGTGCGGGGATATTACGTTCCATGGGAGACAGCCGCCACCCGCTTTACATTCTTATCGCAGGTTGTTTTACCAACATTATACTTGACATTCTTTTTGTGACCGTATTCGGCTGGGGCATCGAAGGAGTCGCATGGGCAACAATCTTCAGCGAGACGGAAAGCATGTTTCTCGTATTTGTTTGCCTCAAAAAAAATCCTGACCAGGAATATCAATTCCACCTAAAGAAAGTATGTCTTCATCGAAAGATATTGCTGAGAATGCTGTATCTGGGTATCCCAACAGGATTACAGGCAAGCATGTACAACATCAGCAACATTATCATTCAAGGAAGCATCAATTCCTTGGGGACTAACATCATAGCTGCAAATGCAGCCTATGGTAAGATAGATACCATTTTCTGGATGGGAGTCAATTCCTTCGGAGTTGCCATGACTATTTTCAGCGGGCAGAATTTTGGCGCAGGCAACCTCAAACGGGTATACAAAGGTACCTGGGTTTGCCTAGGGCTTTGTTCCCTCCTGGCCCTGTTCAGCACCACTATGTTCCTTCTTTTTGGAAAGTATTTCTTCTTTCTGTTCACCACTGATAGCGAGGTTATCAAGGATGGCATGACCATCTTGCATATGATAGCCCCTGCTTTCATCACGTATATCTCCATAGAGATTCTCTCCGGCACCATCCGTGGTTGCGGACAAAGCATCGTCCCTACCATCTTCACTGCAGTGGGAGTGTGCCTGCTGCGTATTGTCTGGATAAGTGTCGTCTTCCCTATGAAAAGAGACATCTCCACTGTCATGTTCAGTTATCCCCTGACATGGATAGTCACATCCATTCTGTTCTGGTGTTATTATCATTGGGGTCATTGGATGGACAAAAAGAATATATAGTGACAAGATTTTCATTCTTCGTTATAGTAAATCACATGTGACGTGCAGTATTCATATACTTTAAAGTCATACCATGAAGGACAAAGGCGTCCGACAACAACATTCAGTAATGAGTGTTATTGCCGGTCGCTTTTTTTTATGGTTAGGAGGCTTTTATGACGGACAACGATTATCACCAGCGAGACTTCCTGGAAGGAAGGGAACGTATCAGTAGCGGCTGTGCCATCAGCGGCTTCATCAACAAGAATGGAAAGCGATTCAGTGGACGCGACGCCATCAGATCAATCACAGTCATGCATGACAGGTCCAATGGGCTTGGTGGTGGATTCGCCGGTTACGGAATCTATCCTGAATACAAAGATTTTTATGCCTTCCATATCTTTTACTACAGCCAGGATGCAAAAAGAATCTGTGAGGATTATCTGGAAGAGCATTTTGATGTAATCAACTTGTCCAAGATTCCCACAACCAAGAACCCAAGAATCACTGACGAGCCATTGATCTGGCGTTATTTTGTAACCCCACTTCCCACCAAGCTCTCCTCGAGCCAGTTGGACAGCGATGAGTTTGTTGCCCGTTGTGTCATCAAGATAAACACTCTTACCAATGGGGCCTATGTCTTCTCCAGTGGGAAGAACATGGGCGTTTTCAAGGCCGTAGGATATCCAGAGGATGTAGGTGAATTCTACCGTCTGGACGAATACGAGGGATACAGTTGGACGGTCCATGGCCGTTATCCTACCAATACTCCAGGATGGTGGGGTGGTTCCCACCCCTTCGCATTGCTGGATTATTCGATTGTCCATAACGGAGAGATTTCCTCATATGATGCAAATCGTCGTTTCATTGAAATGTTCGGCTATAAGTGTACTTTGAAGACCGATACCGAGGTCATCACCTATATGATTGATTATCTGAATCGTAAGCAGGGATTGAGCCTGGAAGAGGTAGCCCATGTGATCGCCGCTCCCTTCTGGAAAACCATCAGCAGGATGGAACCGGAAAAGAAAGCCGAGTACACCTATCTTCGTAATACATTCTCAAGCATGCTCATCACAGGTCCCTTCTCAATCATCCTAGGTTTTACAGGAGGACTGATGGCTCTTAACGACCGTCTGAAACTCCGTTCCTTGGTCGCCGCGGAAAAAGGTGACATGGTGTACTTTGCCAGTGAGGAGGCAGCTATTCGAGTGGTGGAACCTAATCCGACGAAAATATGGTACCCCACCGGAGGACAACCGGTGATAGTCACTCTCAACAACGCCGCACGAGGAGTACCGCAAAATGGCAATTAACTATCTTTTCCCTGAATTTGAAGTACATAGGGATAACAGTAGATGCATCGCTTGCAGGGTATGTGAGCGACAATGTTCAAACAACGTCCACCATTATGATGAAGAAAGCAAAGTCATGATCAGCGATGAAAGCAAATGTGTCGATTGCCAGCGTTGCGTGACGCTGTGTCCAACCCATGCCTTGAAGATTGTCAAAACCGACCAGGACTTCAGAAGCAACGCCAACTGGAAAACGGACATCATACAGGATATCTATCGTCAGGCTGAAAGTGGAGGAGTGCTGCTTTCTTCCATGGGCACTCCCAAGGACTATCCCGTTTATTGGGATAAGATATTGATCAATGCCTCTCAGGTGACGAATCCCTCAATTGATCCGCTACGGGAACCAATGGAGACCCAGGTGTTCCTGGGTTCCAGGGATACCAAGGTCAAGAGAGACCAAAACGGCAAGATCATCACATTGACCAAGCCGCAACTAAAACTCTCTGTCCCGATCATGTTCAGCGCTATGAGCTACGGCTCGATAAGTTACAATGCCCATAAGAGTCTTGCCTTGGCAGCGGAAAAACTGGGTATCCTGTACAATACCGGTGAAGGCGGTCTTCATGAGGATTTCTACCAATATGGGAAAAACACCATCGTGCAAGTGGCATCAGGTCGTTTTGGAGTGCATCCTGACTACTTGAAAGCAGGGGCGGCAATAGAGATCAAGATGGGGCAAGGTGCAAAACCAGGCATCGGAGGACACCTGCCAGGAACCAAGATTGTCGGGGATATCTCCAAGACACGTATGATTCCGGAAGGTTCCGATGCAATCAGTCCTGCACCACATCACGACATCTATAGTATCGAGGATCTGCGTCAATTGGTGTACATGCTCAAGGAAACGACAAATTATACCAAGCCGGTAATTGTAAAAATCGCAGCAGTGCATAATGTGAGTGCAATTGCAAGCGGCATTGCCCGTAGTGGAGCGGATATCATCGCCATAGATGGATTCCGTGGTGGTACGGGTGCAGCTCCTGCACGTATCCGTGACAATGTGGGCATTCCGATTGAATTGGCATTGGCCTCGGTTGATAAACGGCTTCGCGAGGAAGGTATCAGGAACAATGTCTCTCTGGTCGTTGGGGGATCGATCCGCTCCTCGGCTGATGTCATCAAGGCCATCGCTTTGGGGGCCGATGCTGTATACATCGCCACAAGTGCACTTCTTGCCCTTGGCTGTCACCTCTGCCGTACCTGTCAAAACGGCAAATGCAACTGGGGCATTGCAACACAGCGGCCTGAGTTGGTAAAGCGGCTTAATCCTGAAATTGGCTCTGAGCGGTTGGTGCACCTGATCACCGCTTGGAAGAACGAGATTATGGAGATGATGGGAGGCATGGGCATCAACAGCATTGAGGCCCTGAAAGGCAATCGCCTGATGCTCCGTGGTATTGGTCTTACGGATAAAGAACTGGAAATCCTGGACATTCTCCATGCAGGACAGTAAGGAAAATAGAGATGAGAAGAATTTATGTGGATGAACAATGGTGCCTAGGCTGTCATTTGTGCGAGTACAATTGCGCTTTTGCCAACAGTGGCAAGGATAGCATGGTCAAGGCTTTGAAGGATGCACATATCAATCCTAGAATCAAGGTTGAGGAACATGATGGAATTACCTTCGCTGTTAATTGCAGGCAATGCACCGAACCGCTCTGTGTCAAGGCTTGTATCGCCGGAGCGCTTACCCTTGAGGATGGGGTTGTCTGCATCGACCAAACAAAATGCGTGAGTTGTTTTTCCTGTATCATGGCGTGTCCCTATGGAGCTTTGATGCCCAACGATGACAATGTCATACAAAAGTGCGAGCTTTGCAAGAACAATAAATTCGGGGTTCCTGAATGTGTCGCAGGCTGCCCTAACAAGGCGATAGTATTTGAGGAGCGGTAATATGGAATATGTAATCATCGGAAACTCTATTGCCGCCGTAGGATGTATCGAAGGTATCCGCTCTTGCGACAAAGAAGGAAACATCACCATCATCAGTGATGAAAAGCAGCAGTGTTATTCAAGACCTCTCATTTCATACTACCTATTAGGTAAGACCAAAGAGGAATGCATGACGTATCGTGATGACAGCTTCTTTACAGACAACAAGGTCAGACAATATCTTGGAACCAAAGTCCTGAAAATCAATGCGGAAAATAAATGGGTGGAGACAGATAATATCGGGAACATAAAATATGACAAGCTATTGGTCGCCACAGGCTCAAGAGCCTTTATACCTCCAATGAATAATTTGGAAAGCGTACAAAACAAGTTTTCCTTCATGTCGTATGATGATGCCCGGCAACTCAAGAAAGTACTCACCAAGAAAAGCAAAGTGCTTATCATCGGAGCGGGTCTCATCGGCCTGAAGTGTGCCGAAGGAATTCGTAATCTGGTTGCTTCAATCACCGTAGTTGATCTGGCACAACGAGTACTTCCTGTCATTCTGGATGAGGAAGGATCACAACGAGTGCGGTCTCATCTCGAAAAGAATGGGCTGAATTTCATTCTTGGTGACAGTGTCGCCTCTTTTGCACCAAACGAAGCGACCTTGACCAGTGGGCAGAAGGTTGCATTTGACATTCTGGTCCTGGCTGTGGGAGTACGTCCCAATACTTCCCTTGTCTCTGAATGTGGAGGAAAAGTGAACCGTGGGATAGTCATCGACGACATGTGTAAAACAACTCTTAAGGATGTGTATAGCGCGGGGGATTGCACCGAGACGATGGATATCGCAAGTGGTGCCACCCATATTATCGCCATATTCCCCAATGCAAGATTGCAAGGGGAAACAGCAGGAAAGAACATGGCAGGAGAAAATGAGACTTTTGTTCAGTCAATTCCCATGAATGCAACAGGCTTGTTCGGTCTGCATATGATTACTGCCGGAGCCTACATAGGGGACCCTTTGGAATATTCCAGCAAGACAGGATACAAGAAACTATTCACCAAGGATAATCACCTTGTAGGTTTCATTCTCGTCGGAGACACCATCGACAGGGCAGGGATCTACACATCACTTGTCCGCAATCAGGTGGACCTTTCCACTATCAATTTCCCACTCATCGCAGAAAACCCGCAACTCATGGCCTTTGCCAGAAAAGACCGGGCAAAAAAACTTGGAGGCGTGCGATGACCACCATAGAAGTAGCACTAGAGCCTTTTGATGAATTGAATCGACAGATCCGCTTAAGCAATGATACTGATTTCACCTTGTACAAGGTCAACGGACAACGATACATCGGCTGTGGCTTGAAGGAAAAGAAAATCACCATCAATGGCGTTCCTGGCAACGCCTTGGGCGCTTGCCTGGACGGGGCTGAGATCATTGTGAATAATAATGCCCAGGACGCCACCGGTGATACGATGAATGAAGGGTCGATTGTTATCCATGGAAACTGCGGGGATGCTGTTGGCTACGCCATGCGAGGAGGAGTCATCTTCATCCGTGACAGCGCAGGTTACAGGGCGGGTATCCACATGAAGGCTTACAAAGAGAAACAACCTTTGCTTATCATAGGGGACCATGCAGGAAGTTTCCTAGGTGAATATCAGGCAGGAGGAACTATCATCGTACTTGGCATGCATCAGGGGGGAAGACCCCCTGTAGGATATTTCTGTGGAACCGGCATGCATGGTGGACACATCTATCTCAGATGCGATACTCTTCCTCCTGATCTTCCTGAACAAGTTGTGGCCAAAGATGCGGAAAAAGAAGATTTGGATGCGATTTCCTCATATATTGATGCTTTCTGCACCTGCTTCTCTCTGGACAAAGGAGAGTTGATGAAGCAACATTTTTTTGTACTGAGTCCTAATTCCAGTACTCCGTACAAACAGCTGTATACCTACGTATAAGGAGTGTACCATGAATAATACCCAAGAAGAGGTGATGCAGTTCATCCAGGAGCAAGATGTAAGATTCGTGAAACTGGCTTTTTGCGATATTTTTGGGGCTCTGAAAAACATCAGTATATCAAGTAAGGAATTAGGGAGAGCCTTTGACAGTGGGATTAGTTTTGATGCCTCCGCAGTCAAGGGCTTTCTTAATGTCGACGAGAGTGATCTTTTTCTTTTTCCTGACGCCTCCACCCTTTCCGTCCTTCCTTGGCGTTCAAGTCAGGAACGTGTGGTCCGTTTTTATTGTTCAATAAAGAGATCTGATGGTTCTCTCTTTGAGGGGGATGCTCGGTCCTTGCTTAAGGATTGTGCTAATCAAGCATCATTGAATGGTTATTCCCTCATCATAGGACCTGAATGTGAGTTTTATCTTTTCTCTCGGGATGAGGCGGGGAATCCCACTACAAATCCTTTGGACAAGGCTGGCTATTTTGATGCTGCCCCGTTGGATAAAGGGGAGAACATCCGCAGGGAGATTTGTCTGACACTACAACAGATGGGTTTCTACACGGAGAGAAGCCATCATGAAAGCGGTCCAGGACAAAATGAGATCGATTTCAAGTATGGAGGAGCATTGGAAGCCGCGGATAACATGATCACGTTCAAGAATGTCGTCAAGACATTGAGCGAACGTTCCGGTCTGTTCGCTTCCTTCATGCCCAAGCCCCTGATAGGACAAAGTGGTTCAGGCCTTCATGTGAATATTTCCCTGGCCCAGCAAAATGAAAAGTTGCAGGATTCTATGATTGCAGGTATTCTGCGCAGAATTGACGAGATCACACTTTTCTGCAATCCTTTAATCAACAGCTATGAGAGGCTGGGTTCTTTCGAGGCACCACAGCATATTGGTTGGGGACATGCCAATCGCAGTTTGCTTATCAGAATCCCCCAGGCGACTGGTGTATATCGTCGCTTTGAGGTCCGTTCCCCTGATCCTTCTTGCAATCCATATCTTTGTTTCACCTTGCTTATTGAAGCGGCTTTGGAAGGAATTAAGGAAAATCTGACCGCCCCCAAGGAACAGACCCATAGTGAGAAGAATTTGCCCATGAACCTTGAGGAGGCTATGAATCTTGCACAAAAAAGCAAGTTTGTGAAATCAATCATACCTCCAAGATTGCTACAATACTTCTTGGAGGCAAAAAAGGATCAGTGGCAGTGTTATCTAAGTGCTAAAGACAAGGATAACGCCAGTCGTTCTCCCTATTTCTTTACTACATAGGAGTGATATGAGCCCGGTACTAGTGGTATCAGCGGTCAGCAAGGGTGCGGAAGCCCTTAGTACCCTCATCCGTCAGGTTGAGGGACAAGCCGACATCACCTTGTGCGGGAGCGCCACTGAAGCAAGAAGATTAGTCCTGGATTATGAGTACGACCTGGTTGTGATCAACACTCCTCTTGGCACCGAGAATGCCGAGGATTTATGCCGTATGATAGTCGAGGAGACTCTGTTCCCTGTAGTCCTTATTGTCAATAACGAACTTTTTATGGATATCCAAGAACAATTGGAGAATTGTGGGGTCCTGGTAGTTGCCAAACCAATTATCCGCGAAGTATTCTTCCAGACCTTGGGGATAGCCAAGTCTCTACGAAGGCGACTTCTTGGCATGCAAGATGAAAAAAACAAGCTGCAGAAGAAAATCGAGGAAATCAAGATGGTCGATCAGGCCAAATGGAGTTTAGTACGAAACTTGGGCATGGATGAGAATCAAGCCCATCGATATATCGAAAAACAGGCAATGGACCAGCGAAAGAGCCGCTTTGAGATTGCCTATGCTATCCTGAGAACTTATAAATAGGAAGGAGATTTCGAAATGACAAAACATATATTCGTCACGGGTGGTGTTGTTTCAGGCCTAGGAAAAGGCATCACGGCCGCCTCTCTTGGCAGGTTGCTCAAATGTCGTGGATTAAAAGTTGTAGCACAAAAGCTTGATCCCTATATGAACGTCGACCCTGGTACAATGAGTCCTTATCAGCATGGTGAGGTGTTCGTAACCGATGATGGAGCCGAAACCGATCTGGACCTCGGCCATTATGAGCGTTTCATTGATGAGAACCTGAACAAATGTTCCAACATGACCAGTGGACGTGTGTACTGGAATGTGTTGCAGAAAGAGCGTGATGGGGAATATCTTGGTTCAACGGTCCAGATTATCCCCCATGTCACCAACGCCATCAAGGAGTTCATCTACTCCCTGGATAAGAAGGACGGGGTGGACGTGGTCATCACAGAGATTGGCGGTACTACCGGAGATATCGAGAGCCAACCATTTCTGGAAGCTATCAGGCAAGTGGGCCATGAACTGGGAAAGGAGAATTGCCTTTTCATCCATGTCACGCTGGTTCCTTATCTGAAGGGAAGCGGCGAGCATAAAAGCAAGCCTACCCAGCACTCGGTGAAGGAATTGATGGCTTCGGGAATATTCCCTGATATCATTGTTACTCGTAGTGATGAACCTGTAGGCCAAAGCATCAAGGATAAGATCGCCCTTTTTTGCAATGTGAAAAGAGACTGTGTCATTGAGAATAAGAATGTTAACATCCTGTATGAAGTACCCATCATGCTCCATGAAGAACATTTTGACGATATTGTCTGCAGGGAATTGAATCTCAGTACAAATCCCATAGACCTCACTGACTGGCAAAAGATGATCGACCGTGCAAACAATGCGACAAAAAAAACAAAAATCGCATTGGTAGGCAAATACATCCAGTTACATGATGCCTACCTCTCTGTCATGGAATCGCTCAAGCATGCAGGTTGGGAGAATGACAGCCAGGTGGAAATCGAGTGGGTTGATGCCGAGGCCGTCACAGAGAAGACCGCGGATAAGCTTTTGCACGATTGCGATGGTGTTCTGGTTCCTGGTGGTTTTGGAGACCGTGGCATTGAAGGCATGATAGAGGCGGTGAGATATGCCAGGGAGCACAAGGTGCCCTTCTTTGGTATCTGCCTTGGGATGCAAGTGGCGGTCATCGAGTTCGCACGCCATGTACTTGGGCTTCAAGATGCGAATAGCAGCGAGTTCAACGAAAAAAGTACACATCCGGTAATCGCCCTGATGCCTGATCAGAAAGGAAACATCCCCAAAGGCGGCACCATGAGACTTGGCGCTTATCCCTGCAAGATCACACCCGACACCTGGATGGATCAGGCTTATGCCCATCAGAGCCAGATCAGTGAAAGGCATCGACATCGATATGAGTTTAATAATGAGTATCGCCAGCAACTGGAGAAAGCGGGTTTGGTGATATCAGGTACCAGCCCGGATAACCGCCTGGTGGAAGCCACCGAGCTTAAGAAAGAAGACCACCCATTCTTTTTGGGTGTGCAGTACCATCCTGAGTTCAAGAGCCGTCCTAACAAGGCGCAACCGGTGTTCAGGGAATTCATCGCAGCTTCCTTGAGATACAGGAAACTGAAGTAAAGTTTTCCCTTTATCCCAACCGCCTGTTAACCCAGGCGGTTTTTGTTTGTCCAAAACTTGACAACTTGTATTACTAGTTATACAAGTATTACTAGTTATACAAGGAATACTATGAAAGACAAACTGATGAACATGGTGAAGGTCGGGGAGAAAGGGCAGATTGTCATTCCCAAAGATATGAGAGAGCTGATGGGTATCCAAACAGGAGATACCTTGCTGATACTCGCCGATATAAAACGGGGCATTGCCATTCCCAAAAAGTCTGAAATGGAAAAAATCACCTCGCGCATTCTCTCCCATAAGGAGGAAATAAATGAATAACCAAGAGAAAAAAATACTCATCATTGGAGCGGGGGTCTCTGGTCTTAGCGCAGGTATCTATGCCCTAAAAATGGGATATAAAGTGGAACTGTATGAAAAGAATGCCACAGCAGGGGGTGAGTGCACAGGATGGGACAGACAGGGATATCATATTGACAACTGTATCCATTGGCTCATTGGAACCACAGTGGGGACAGACCTCTACGACTTGTACAAGACCGTCAATGTCATCAATCCAAAAGTTGGAATATATCGGGCGGATATCATGTACACATCCACGCTCAATGGACAGACGATTGCATTATATAGCGACATGGAGAGAACCCGCAGGGAATGGATAATGCTTTCCCCTGAGGACGAGGAGCAAATCAACCTCCTGTTCAAAAGCATCAAGCTTGGGGAAAAAGTCAACATTCCAGCAGGAGTCCCTGGTGAACAACTGGGAGCTGTCGCCGGGACAAGGCTTCTTATACAAAGCATTCCTGCGTTCAGGCTGTTCAATAGATACAAGAATCAGGACACCCAGGACCTGATGAATAAATTCAAGCATCCTCTCATCAGAGCCTGTATCTCTGATTTCTGTACCAAGGAGACAAAAGCCTATTCCTTCCCTATATGTTATGGTAACTTTGTAAGTGGAGATGGAGGAGTCCCTAAAGGAGGATCCCGTGCCATAGCCTATCGTATGCTGGATCGCTTCAAGGAACTGGGGGGCATCTATCAAGGAAGTTCACCGGTAAAGAAAATCATTGTCGAGAACGAGAAGACAACCGGCCTTCTGCTCCAAGA
>JBAXZS010000061.1:0-11052 GCA_041670175.1 Sphaerochaetaceae bacterium
TACCTTACTAATATAAATGAGGGAATTGAAAAAGTCGTTCTACGTCCACATCAGTTGAGACAAACCGACAGAAAAAAGAGCTGGTTTCATTAACGGGAGAAGAATTCTCACAAACGTGTTCAAAGAATTACATTCATTGATTTTGGCAGCTTCATCCAAATCCCTTGAAATTCCCCGTAAGAATTGAATTAACATGAAAATAAAGAAGGGATAGCAAGCAAAAAGAGCCGGAATCGAAAAAGGAAGATATGAACCCAACCAGCCCCATTTGTTGAAAAGTAAATATCGAGGAATGATGATTACGGAATTAGGAAGCATCATCGTGGAAATTATAATTGCAAAGAACAGTTTTTTTACAGGAAACTTAAAACGAGCAAACCCATATGCAACAAAAGAACAAGAAAGTATGGTAAAAAGAATAGTAGGAGTTACCATATTTAAGAGTATTTATGAAAAAGAGAGAAAAAGTTTTCCCCAAGTAATTTTATAAAAAATATAATATAAATATAAAAATCAAAAAAATATTGACAAAATTAAAATGTGATTTAAAATAACTACATAATGGTGATAAAAAATGAACAGTTATTTCCAATTTCCAGATGAACTAATTTTTTCTAAGGCTATTTATTATAATTTTAAACCTATTCCTGTCAAAAAACCATGGAAAGATGCTACTGGTGGGTTTGGTAACTATCTACCATTGCAAGGTTGGATAGAGTTATTTGACGATAACAATATTTCAGCAGGTTGTTTTTGTTCCTTGGGAATGATAACTAATGTTCTTCCTCTTATATTAACAGGAGAGAAAAAAAGTTATGGTGATTGGTATCACTATCTATATTGGAAATTTCGTAATTTTGGTTTTCAAAGTGGTCAAATTACAGATTTGGGACAATTTGATCTTCTTATGCTTGAACTGTTGGCAAAACGAAAAAACCTTCCTCTTCATAAATTTTTAGGTGCAAAGAAGGATTGGGCTGCAGCCTATAAAGGTGGTGGTTCACTACTTTCGTCTGATGAAGAACTTGTCGATGACATGTGCCGTTATGTTGCCGAAGGATATTCTATTGTGAAGTTCAAAGTTGGGAGCGATTTTGGAAAGAACATGGGAAGAGATCTTCTCCGAATGAAAAAAGTGAGGGAAGCTGTAGGCTCCCAGATTGGCATTGCTGTTGATGCTAATCAAGTTTGGACTGTAGATGAAGCATTGAAATTTGCAGAAATGATCAAACCATATAATCCCTTATGGTTTGAAGAACCTGTTCATTCCCAGGATATGAATGGAATTAAAATGCTTAAAGATAAAGGAGTTGGGCTACCTCTTGGATTTGGTGAATCGATGAGAGACTATTTTTCTTTTGAGACCTATGCGGAGAAAGGCGTTGATCACCTTATGCCTTTAGTTGGGCGAATGAGCAAAATGAGTGATTTGTTAAATATTCGTGATTTGGCGAGGGACAAAAAACTTCGTTTTTCTTCAGGAGGTACTGCATATCTTAATGTTACTTTTGGCGCCCTTTATAATGAGAATGAATTACTTGAGATTCATGAACCGATGGTTGGGCCAATGGGAAATTATCTTAGTGTAAAAGCCGAGGAGAAAAATGGAAGACTTCTTCTTCCTGATATTATAGGAGGCCCAATTCGCCTTGATATTGAGAAACTAGAGCATGATCAGTTACTTGATGGCATCAAGTATTATTATGCTTCCGATAAATTGAACACTTTTGCCATTCGAGCATCATATTAGAATGAATTAAAAATGATTGAACAAGATACCGTTTGATGTTCCTGAATCCAATACAAGAGATAAAAATGAATAAGCTTGAAGCAATGGTTTCAACATATGGTTTGCCAAAACTGGCCAAATTGTCCCAACAATTTGATCGAACAAGGTTAATAAATCCAGAAAAAAAGTTATTAGAATTACTTGAAGAGAAAGTTCCTTTATTGCCAAAAGGTTCCCGTATTGCAATTACTGCGGGAAGCAGGGGGATTGCCCAATATTGTTCTCTAATGAAGATAGTTGTCTTTTTCCTAAAAGGAAAAGGATACAAACCATTCCTTGTTCCGGCAATGGGTAGTCATGGAGGAGGTACAGCAGAAGGGCAACTTGCTATTCTGGCAAACTTAGGTATTACAGAGGAATCTGTTGGAGCACCTATTTTATCTTCAATGGAAGTCATTCAGGTTGCAACAACGTTGCAGGGTATTCCTGTCTGGATTGATAAAAATGCGGTTGAAGCAGATGGAATTGTGTTGCTTAATAGAGTAAAGCCCCATACTTCAATCAGAGAGAAATATCAAAGTGGCCTGATAAAAATGATGGCAATAGGTTTAGCTAAGCATATTGGTGCTACCGCAACTCATAGTTTAGGTACTCTCCAATTAGGGCCAACCATGGTTTCTGTTGGGACTACAGCCTTGCATGTACTCAATATTGTTGCTGGAATTTCAGTTATTGAAAATGGGTATGAAGAATTGGCAGATATTTATGTTTCGAGAAAAAATGAAATTTTGGAAACGGAACCACTCATACTTGAACGTGCTACTTCCCTGGTGCCAACTATCAAAATTCAGAAAATTGATTGCTTGATTGTTTGTGAACAGGGAAAAGACATAAGTGGAACAGGTATGGATCCTGCCATAATTGGGAGGCCAATCAATCGGAGAGTTAATGAAGGTCCTTCGGTAGAATCTCTTGGAGTGCTCCGGCTTACTTCATGTTCTGATGGTAATGCCAGTGGTTGTGGATTAGCAGATTTTATTACAAAAGATTTTCGAGATCAGATTGATGAGATTGTTACTGATGTAAATTCATTGACGGGTATGCATCCAGAAATAGCTCGGATTCCAATAACCTTGTCATCGGATAAATTAGTTTTTCAAGCTTGCGTAAAGGCATCTGGAATAAGGAATCTTGAAGATTTAAAAATGGTCGTAATAAAAAACACAAAGTCCTTAGATGAGATTTATGTTTCTCCTGCTTCTTTTGCATCTGTCAAAGATCGACAAGATATTCAGCTTCTTTCCGATTTTCAAAATATTCCTTTTGATGATAATGATCGCTTTGCGATTTATGATAAATGTAATTTTTAGGAGGTCTTCAATGAGAAAAGTATCGGAATTATTATTGGTATTTCTTGTTTTAGCATTAAGTTGTGGTTTTGCTTTTGCTAATGGGACAAACGAAGGATCTGGAAATTCAAAAAATTCAGCCACAGCAACTGTAAAATGGCCGTCTAGTGTTGAAATTATTGTTCCAGCTGGAGCTGGAGGTGATACAGATTTCAATGCAAGGTTACTTGCACAGATATTATCAAGTAAACTGAATACAAATTTTGTTGTTTCCAATGTTAACGGAAATGGTGGTGCTACTGGTACTCGGCAGGTAAAAGATGCGAAACCTGATGGTTCAACTGTCCTCTTTTACCATTCTGCAGTAGTTGTCAATAAGTTAACTGGCGCTGCAGATTACGGGTTTGATGCTTTCGATTTTGCTTGTATTGCCGCAAAGAGCCGTGGAAACTGCATTACTATAAATAGCAAACTTGGTGTAAAGACATTGCCAGAATTGATTGATTACAGTAAGCGGCATCCAGGAACGCTAAAAATTGCCGTACAGATTGGTGCTACTTCTCATGCGTCTGCTCTCTTGTTGAAGTCAGTTGGTCTAGATGCGACGGTTGTTGATGCAGGAAGCGCAGCTCAGCGACTGACTGCTTTGCTTGGTGGGCACGTTGATATCATTCTTGCCGCTTATGGAACCATCAAAGATTATATTGATTCTGGTGAACTTGTCGCTGTTGCTATTGATAGTCAGGCTGATCTTGATGAAGTTGGGGTAAAGAGTGTTGAATCCTATGGTTATAAGATTGGATTTCCGTTCTTCTATTCCTTCTCATTCCCCAAGGGGACGAATCCGGAACTGGTTCAGCAGTTGTCTAATGCAGTCAAAGATATTGTCGAAAACGATAAGAGCTATCAGGATAAAATCTACAAAGCATATTATCAATTACCGACTTATTACAATAGCGTAGATGGCCTTGCACAATATCAGAATGTATATGAACTTTTAAAAGGTGTGGATTTCAGTATTAAGAAATAATTAGTTTTTGTTTCTTGTTTTTTAAAGACAGGGAGGGGTTTTCAATCCCTCCCAAATCAAGAGAATTATTTATGAATTGATTTCTGAAATAAATTTTAAAGTATATAGGTATTGCTATATTTTTTCTTTAGGCTCTTTTCTTTGAAAACATGAGAAATGCATTGATAGTACAATGCATTTCTCTTAAGTAACTTTGAATGAAGAATTGTACGTTTTGAAGAACGGTCAATTTAATTATCGATATTGGAGGGCTGAGTATTTTACTTGGCGTTTAGATTATGAATGAAAAGTCATGGAATGGTGATGTTATTTTTTCCTTCATTCTATTAATACTAGGAGTGGTCTTGGTAATTGGCTCCTTCAATATTAATCAAGGAGTTGAGATGGTAAATGGTGGTGAATTAATGCCACGAATTATCGCATTTCTCTGGGTTTGTTTGTCTGTAATTACCTTTATCATTGCGCTTGCAAAATCCGCAAAAGAATCAAAGGAATATCATTGTTCTGGTGATCAAAAAGGTTTTCTTCTTACTTTAGGGCTTCTATTATTGTATCTCCTTTTGATTACCATTTTTGGTTTTCGCCTTTCTTCAATTGTATATCTTTTTCTTCAGATTCTCATTTTTACTCCTAAAGCAAAGAGGAACTATTACATTATTATACTCATTTCGGTGGTATTACCTCTCCTTGTATATTGGATATTCAATTCGCTATTTGAGCTGATATTACCGAAAGGTATATTATTTTAGAAGGAGTATTTTATGGTAATTGAAGGATTAACGTCTGTTTTGAATGTGCAGACAATTGGAATAATATTTTTAGGTGTTGTACTTGGAATTATTTTTGGAGCGATACCTGGCTTAACTTCTACAATGGGAGTAGCGCTTTGTCTTCCTTTGACTTTTTCAATGAGTCCTCTTAATGGTATTGCAATGTTGATAGCCATTGATGTTGGGGGAACGTCAGGTGGGTTAATTTCTGCAATTTTGTTGAAAATCCCAGGGACCCCTTCTTCCGTAGCTACGGTATTCGACGGTGGGCCCATGGCAGAAAAGGGAGAGGGTGGTAGGGCTTTAAGTATTGGCATTGTGTACTCGTTCATTGGGACAATCTTTTCTGTGATTGCCTTGATTTTTATTGCACCAACTCTTGCTCGAGTTGCCTTAAAATTTGGGCCATATGAGTTTTTTGCTATTTGTGTGTTGGCTTTGACGTTAATTGGAGGAATGGCAGGAAAGAGTATTTTTAAAGGAATACTCAGCGGAGTTATCGGATTGCTTTGTTCTCTTATTGGAGTGGCTCCAGTAGGTGGTGCAATTCGATTTACTTTTGGGATTCCTGCCTTGGAAAAGGGTTTGAATATCCTTCCAGTAATGATTGGCCTTTTTGCTGTGTCCGAATTACTGAAAATGGGGTTTGAAAGAGGGAAGCAAAGCAACGCTAAGGTAATTCCATATAAAATGAAAGGGTTGGGTTTCACTTGGCAAGAATTTAAAGATCATTTTGTTAATATGATTAGATCTGCCCTCTTGGGAATTGGAATTGGAATTCTCCCTGGCATTGGCAGCTCTACTTCAAATTTGATTGCTTATTCTGTTGCAAAACAACGTAGCAAACATCCTGAAAAGTATGGGACAGGATATATGGGGGGGATTGTTGCATCAGAGACTTCAAATAATGCATCAATTGGTGGTTCTTTGATTCCTCTTTTGACTCTAGGTATTCCAGGAGATACGGTAACTGCGATTATCCTTGGTGGCCTTACCTTGCATGGAATTATTCCTGGGCCTCTCCTCTTCAAGACCAGTGGTGTTTTGGTATATGGAATATTTGGTTCTTTTCTCATTGCAACTGTATTAATGTTGGTGACTGAATTTGGGGGAATTCGTGGATTTGTAAAGTTACTTTCTGTTCCCAAAAATTATTTGATGCCTGCGATTTTTCTCCTTTGCGTCGTTGGTACTTTTGGATTGAACCATCAAATATCAGATGTGTGGACTGCTATTGCATTTGGAGTACTTGGTTATTATATGTTGAGGTATGATTTCCCTCTTTCTCCACTTATTCTTGGGTTTGTACTTGGTGGTATTATTGAAGAGAATCTTATGCGTGGACTGATGTATGCGGATGGGAATTTCTTTGTGTTTTTTACTTCCCCTGTTGCGGCTGTATGTATTTCGCTTGCCATTATTTATGTTATATACCTCGTAGTTAAACAAATTAGGGGTAAAAGCAAAAGGATAAGTTAGAGAAATATGAATACAATAAGATCGGATGGAAAAGTTTCTCAGCTTTTACGTGGGATTCCAATTCCTAGGATGTTCCATGTAAGTCAATCTTTTCCAAGAGGAAGTATTTCATGTGAAGAGATTCCTTCTAGGATTCAAAAACTCTTATCTAATGATTTATATGCATCCAAAGTACAATCGGGAATGAGGATAGCAATAACTGTAGGTAGCAGAGGTATTCGAAATATTAATGTTATTACAAAAGCAATTGTTGATTGGGTGAAAAGCAGAGGTGCATATCCCTTCATTGTTCCCGCAATGGGTAGCCATGGTGGAGCGACTGCGGAAGGCCAACTCGAGGTTCTTGCTCACTATCAGATTACCGAGGAAACCATGGGATGCCCCATTCTATCTTCAATGGAAGTGGTGGAACTAGGTGTTTCAAGTTGTGGGAAAAGAGTATTTATTGATAAAAATGCTTTTGAATCCAATGGCATTATTGTTTCCTGCAGGATTAAACCTCATAACGCATTTCGAGGGCCTATTGAAAGTGGTATTTGCAAGATGCTGACAGTAGGGCTTGGGAAACAGGCCGGTGCATCAATTGTTCATAGCGATGGAATGAATCATATGGCAAGGAATATTCCAGAGATGGCAAAAGTTGTTCTAGAGAAAGCTCCTGTATTATTTGCTGTAGCAACAATTGAGGATGCATATGATGAAACATATAGGCTGGAACCAGTATTAGCTGAAGAAGTCCTTAAACGAGAACCAGAGTTGCTAAGGATTGCTTTTTCACAAATGCCTTCTTTATTAATTAAAGAGACGGATGTACTTGTTGTTGACCAAATTGGAAAAAATTTCAGTGGAACTGGTGTAGATCCAAATATCACGGGAACTTTTTCTACTCCTTATGCATCTGGAGGTGTTAAAGTTCAGCGAACATGTATGCTTAACCTAACTGAAGAATCAGATGGAAATGCTTTGGGAATTGGGTTGGCAGATGTAATTACCCAAAAAATTTATCATGACATGGATGTTGAGAAGATGTATCCGAATTGTATCACTAGTACAGTATTAGCTTCTGCGAGGATTCCCTGTATCGTGGCAAATGATAAAGAAGCTATTCAACTCTGTATTCGTACCTGTCCTGGATTGAATAACAAGGAACCCCGGATAGTTCGTATTCCAAACAGTCTTCGAATTGGACAGATTATGTTATCTGAGAGTTATTACAAAGATGTTATCAATGGTAAATATCCAAAAGTTAAGGCACTAGATACGCCTTTAAATTTAATATTTGATGAAGAAGGAACACTCTTGACACCTTGGCTTAACTGATAAAGTACAAGTTTTTATTGAGATAATCAGGAACTAGGTTAATGTTGGTGGAGCAGGGGAAAAATGAAGGTATATATTGGGCAGGATGTATCTGTTTCTGGGCCAGAGTTTTTATTAAAGAAAGGATATGAAGTGATTATGGCTAGCAAAGCGGATCCTCTAATATGGATGAAGGAGATTGGTGATGCTGATGCTTTTTTCTCACGTGGAACAATTGGGTGTCCTGGTTGCGTTTTTGATGTTGATAATAACCTAAAAGTCATT
Organism: Sphaerochaetaceae bacterium; assembly: GCA_041670175.1. Classification (GTDB taxonomy): domain Bacteria; phylum Spirochaetota; class Spirochaetia; order Sphaerochaetales; family Sphaerochaetaceae; genus JBAXZS01. The sequence goes on from JBAXZS010000061.1 coordinate 7,942, forward strand.
GGCAACTATGGAGTAGGTACAGACAAATTAGATGTTATGCGTGCGACTGAACTTGGCATTTGGGTCACAAACACTCCAATAGCAAATACTGTATCAGTTGCAGAACATACTATAGCACTGATTCTGGCATTAGCTTCGGATTTACTTGAACTTGACAGGGAAACGAGAGAAGGAAATTGGGAAATCCGCAATTCGGGATTGAGTACGGAACTTTACGGAAAGACGCTTGGAATAATTGGATATGGTGCGATTGGGAGAAAAGTTGCTGCGTATTCAATGTCCTTGGGTATGAAAATACTCATATATTCAAGACATCCTGAAGCAGTAGAGAAATGGGAGGTATCTCTTGATGAAATTTTTTCTCAATCAGACTTTATTACATTGCATGTGCCGCTTACTTCTCAGACTTATCATATGGTTGGGGCACGTGAACTTTCCTTAATGAAAAAAAGTGCATTCCTTATTAATTGTGCTCGAGGTGGGATAGTCGACGATTGTGAATTATATAAGAGTTTGTTACAGAAAAAAATTGCTGGTGCTGCTCTTGATTGTCTCGAAGATGAACCAGCTACAGCAAACTGCCCTTTGTTTAGACTTGACAATGTCATTGTTGATCCTCATACGGCAGGACAAACAAGGGAAGCTGGTGAAAGGATGAGCTTACATGCAGCCATGGGTATTGATGATGTTCTTCAAGGTAGAAAACCCCAATGGTCTGTGAATCACCCTGAGCATTTACGGCAATCTCTTTCATAAAAATAACGACGAAAAATTTCGGATTGTTTTTTAAAAATGATTATTTTATAATACAATATATTATTTTTATATTTATTTTATAAATTTAAAATTTACAAATAAAAAATATAAAAATAGAATATGTATAGTATAATTTATGTTATTAAAAATATAGAGTTATTTCTTTTTTATAATGAAATAAGGAAATTAATATAGGGGCAAGGCTGAAAATGAGAATTAGATTTATTGGTTTGGGGGGTTAAGGAAGCTAATGGAGGAGAATCTGCTTAAAGTCGGTCATGAGGTCGTTGCGTTCGATATTTTCAAGTGAATCTGGCTAATGTGGTTGTTGCAGGTGTGAAAGCTGGTAAAAGTGTTATAGATTGCCTTCGGATGTTTCTTGGTCATTACGATGTTTCTGAATTTGCCCAATGATTCCAAGCAAACCATCAACGGCTATCTAGCTGGAAGAGTTGAAGAGACAGTTGAAAGAAAGTGGATACTTTTAATAGGTAAAAAAGGTCATTGATGTATCAAATGAATAGGGAGTGAGAGTATGGATTGCAAGTTTGAGGATAAGAGGGAGAAGATTATCACTCATATCCGTATTTCCAACAAGGATAATGTTGCCATTGCCGTGGATGCGTTGGAGAAAGGTAGAATGTTGGAGCCAGATTTGGTTACTCAGGATGCTATCCCTCAGGGCCACAAAATTGCTTTACGAGATTTGAAGAGAGGAGACCTGGTCGTTCGATACGGAGTTTCTCTTGGTGCCTTACTTGTTGATGTGCCAAAGGGTGGTTGGATTAATGAGCATATGATTGAGCTTCCCCCTTCGCCTTGTTTGGATGAACTTGAGTTTGCAACAGATTTACAACATAACCTTCCAGATCCCCCTATTATGACGTTTGAGGGATATGAGGTTCCTGGATTGGAATACGCAGGTACGCGGAACATTCTAGGGATTACCACTACAGTGCAATGTGTAGCAGGGGTTTTGAATGTTGCTGTTGATAAAATGAAACAGGAGCTGTTGCCTTGGTATCCCCATGTGGATGGCATTGTTGCATTAGAGCATGCATATGGTTGCGGAGTCGCTATCAAGGGAAACAATGCTGATATACCTATCCGAGCGGTGAGAAATTTGGCAAAGAATCCAAATTTTGGCGGTGAATTGATGGTTGTAGGGCTTGGTTGTGAGAAATTGACCGTCGAGATGCTATTGGAAAAAAAGGATATCAATCCAGATAACGTCCTGATTCTGCAGGACTTTTGTGGATTTAATGCGATGATTGACGCGCTTATGTCCATGGCAGATACCAAGCTGAAAAAACTAAATGCACGAAGAAGAATTACCTTGCCGATTTCCCGACTTTGCATAGGAATGCAATGTGGTGGTTCTGACACCTTCAGCGGTATCACAGCGAATCCTTCCGCTGGATACGCAAGCGATCTTCTAGTAAAAGGTGGAGCTACAGTGATGTTCAGTGAAGTCACTGAGGTTCGAGATGGAGTCATTCAGTTGGCTCGTCGTTGTGTAGACAAGGAAGTCGGTGCCAAGCTTGCGAAAGAGATGAGCTGGTATGATACATATCTTCGTGAAGGTGGTGTTGACCGTAATGCAAATCCGACCCCGGGAAACAAAAAGGGTGGACTTGCAAATATTGTGGAAAAAGCGATGGGCTCGATTGCTAAGAGCGGAACAAGCCCGATTGTAGAGGTGCTTTCTCCTGGAGAGCTTCCCACGAAAAAAGGCCTTATCTTTGCTGCGACTCCAGCAAACGATTTTGTATGTGGTCCCATGCAACTGGCAAGTGGCATCACATTGCAAGTGTTCATGACCGGTCGAGGAACGCCCTATGGGTTGGCTGCTGCACCTGTAATAAAAGTCTGTTCACGCAACGCCTTGAAAGAGATGTGGGATGATCTCATTGATGTGAATGCAGGGTTAATAGCAACGGGAGAAAAAAGTATTGAGGATGTTGGGACAGAATTGTTTCGTTTAATTATCGATGTTGCTTCGGGGCGAAAACAACCTTGGGCAGAAAAATACAAGTTGTATAACTACTTATGTTTTTTCAACCCTGCGCCAATAACGTGAGAATAAAAAACTATTGAGAAAGATAGGAGACTTTTTCGATAGTTGTTTATCATAAAACTTTTCTTACACTGATAATATAATATTTGTAATAATCCCAGAGCTCAGGACAGGAAAGGGCAGATAGAAAAGAAAGGTTATCCTGTGTAGATAAGGGAAGATGTCAGATAAGGAAGAATTTAGGGGCTTTCATAGGGAAAAGGGATTGAAGGACAAAAGAAACTTGAACGAGTTATATAGTAAGTTGGCATATTCAGATCGCAACGATGCAATCTCTA
>JBAXZS010000062.1:0-10908 GCA_041670175.1 Sphaerochaetaceae bacterium
AAGTGAAGGATTCATGTAGCGGTCCGTAGCAAGTTATGCCAATATCAGTGGGAGCATAAGAAAAGATCTCAACTCTTATCATGCTTTGCATGGATATGCAGGTGTTCTTGAATATTTATAAACATACTTCAGCATTTTGGAATTGGCTCTTTAAAAAAATCATTAAAAACACTTGACCTTACAGCGCGCTTGAAGGTTTTTAATTCTTAATAAAAGAAAGGACCGATTAGTTAGATGTGTAATTGTTCAGATTGGGATATGATTTTGAAAGACTATATACATAGGTTAATAAGTCCGGATAAAAGAGATACTTTTGAATCAACAACGATGTTATCCAGTAAAATAATCGATATTGCAAATATTAATAAATCATCAACAGTTATTGATATGGGAGCTGGTTGGGGTGACCTTACTCTTGAAATTGCTCGTCTTGCATGCAAAGTGATTGCTATTGAACCATCAGGCAAAAACATAAAAATGGCAAAGCAACGAGCTATAGAAAACAAAATATGTAACATTGAATTTGTAAAAGGTAGATTTGAAGAGCCCAATTGTTGTGTAAAGGCAGATATAGCAATATCATCGTTGGTATTTCACCAAGTCCCCTTTAAAAAAAGGGAGAGTGCGATCGCAAGCATCGCAAGTTTATTAAAAGATGGCGGAACGTTTGTTTTATGTGATACCCTGATGCTTTTTGATCCATTTTCAGAACCAAAAAAGTTTAATCAAGTATACAGATATATATTGCCCAGAACATTACCGAAAAACATCTATGAAAAACAGGTAAAGCCCTATCTAGAAAACGATAAGGAACACATTTATACTTGGGATGACATGAAGAAGTACACTCCTAAAAATAATTGGTTCTACACTCAAAATGAATTGAAAGATATTTTTGATACAGCAGGATTAAAAATTATCGATAAAGAGATTCTGACACCTTTCTTTGGCATTGTTAAAGCAAAACTATGGAGTTGAAAGTATGTATAAAATAGGTGAATTTTCAACTATCACAGGAATGACCACAACAGCCCTTCGTTACTATGACGATAAAAAAATCCTCTCACCTACATCACGCGATACGGAAACTGGTTATCGATATTATGATGAAACGGACTTGAGAAAAGCAAGGGTTATTGCTTTATTGCGTGATTTCGGCTTCTCAATGATGGAAATAAAAGATGTTCTATCGAATTTTGAATCTAATTCTGATTTGATGGATTATCTTAAAGAAAAAGCTGAACTTATAAAATCTGATATACAAAAGCAACAACATATATTAGAAGAGTTGCAGTCTTATATAACAACAGATGTTCATGAGAATAAAGGAGTCAGCAAATCGACTTATACTGTCGAAATCAAAAACATTCCCCAAATATTAATAGCATCAATAAGGTATAGTGGCAAATATGGTGAAATAGGCAACTATTTTTGCAAATTATACGAGTCTGTCGAAGAAAAGATAATCATTGGGCCGCCTTTGGTATGCTACCATGATCTGGAATATAAGGAAACAGCCGATATTGAGATTTGTGTCCCAATATCAGCGCCGGTTTCTGTGGTAAGAATTTCAAATAGAAAGCTACCGGATAGCAAGGCCTTGTTTGTTACCCATATTGGTCCGTATGGACAATTAAAATTGGCTTATAAAGCTATTTTTGACTATGCTGCAAAATATAATCTAATTTATCATGAACCGATTATTGAAATCTACCAAAAGGGACCCGGAATGGTGTTAAGAGGAAATCAAGAAAAGTATGTAACTGAAATATATCTTCCATTATTGAATGAATGAGCATATCGCTTTTGAAATACCGATTATATATTGCCAAATATGAAAGCTCGTTCTCAGAAAAGCTAGCCATGGGCGTTTTCTTGTTTCATTGTCGTTCGTTGCCCATTGTCCTTTCCGTAAATTTTCAATCAATTCGGAAAGGATGGGAAAAGTCATGGAAGTACCAATTAAAATCCACAGGCAGACCGTATCAGTGGAAGTGTCCGCCTAAGTCGGTGAATTTCTTGATAGGGCAAAGCACAAGAGTGAAAACCTTGCTCATGAAAAACGTCGTCATCTGGACGGGCGCGAGTTCGACGAATACCTTATTGTCCATGAATGCAGCCAGAGCTACTACGAGACGTCAGAGGAATGGCTCTGCCGCACGGAAATTCGGCGACAAGGATTCTTCCTTTACGCAGTGGATGGGTTCAGAACGGCAGCCCGCCATGAAAAAAGCCGCTCCCTTACAAACACTGTCCGAAGGGACAAATGGCCAAGCAAAGGTTCGCATATCAATTCCTTGTGCTTCGCAGGGGGAGAGGCAACCATATATCTGCTTGTCTTTGGTTTTCAATATATGATACCGGTTCCTTTTTTGCCATAAAAGAAAGTACAAGGAGTCGATGATTAGGCTGGAATACAGGACCCTAGGAAAACTCTTCCTGGGGTCTCTTGCGTTTTGATTTAAAACTCAGCCTGACCAACTGCACGAGGATACGGGATGACATCCCTGATATTCTGCATGCCGGTCACATACATGACAGCCCGCTCGAATCCTAGGCCGAAGCCACTATGTGGTACCGTACCATATTTTCTCAAGGCCAGATACCACCAGTATTCGCTGTCGTTCATTTTCAATTCGTCCATACGCGTCTTCAACGCCGAATAATCGGACTCCCTCTCGCTTCCTCCGATGATTTCCCCGAGACGGGGGACGAGCACATCCATGCCCCGTACTGTCTTGCCATCGTCATTTGCCTTCATGTAGAAGGATTTGATCTCCTTCGGATAATCAGTGACGATTACCGGGCTCTTGCAGACTTTCTCGGTCAGGAAACGTTCATGCTCGGTCTGGATATCGGAACCCCAGTGCACGGGAAATTCAAAACTGTCATTCTTTGGCTCAAGGATTTTCATCGCCTCGGTATAGGTCATATGAGCGAATGGGGTCTCCACCACATGACGCAGGGTATCAAGGATGCCGTGCTCTACCATGGCATCGAAGAAGGCGAGGTCCTCCTCGTTCTTTTCCAAGGCGGCCTTGAAGATGAATTTCAGGAAAGCCTGCGCCCAATCCATGTCTCCTTCGATGTCGCAGAACGACATCTCCGGTTCTATCATCCAGAATTCCGCCAGGTGGCGCTTGGTCACGCTGTTCTCCGCACGGAAAGTGGGTCCGAACGTGTAGATGTTCTTTAAGGAAGTGGCATAGGTCTCGCCTTCAAGTTGGCCGCTTACGGTGAGCTTTGTCTTCTTGCCGAAGAAGTCCTTGGAGTAATCAACCTGCCCATCGGGTGTCCTGGGGATATTGTCCATGTCCAGCGTGGTGACAGAGAATTGCTCTCCCGCTCCTTCGCAATCGCTTGCGCTGATAAGAGGGGTGTTCACATAGACAAATCCGTTTTCCTGGAAAAACTGATGCACTGCGAAGGCAAGGGTGTTTCTCACCCGCGCCACAGCACCAAAAGTATTGGTCCTGGAACGAAGATGGGCGATTTCCCTGAGGTATTCCAAAGAGTGATGTTTTTTCTGCAAAGGATAATCAAGAGGGCAGTCACCGACAAGGATGATGTCCGTTGACTGCATCTCGACATCCTGTGCTCCCCCTTCACTCTTGATGATGGGTCCGTTGCAGATTACCGAGGCTCCAGTGGTTATTGATGAGAGTAGGGGCTCATTATTCAACTTGGCGCGGTCGATGACTACCTGAAGGCCCTTCAGACAAGAGCCGTCGTTCACTTCCAGGAAGCAGACATTTTTGCTGTCACGTTTTGTACGCACCCAGCCTTCAGCGCTGACAATCTCGTCACTTGGTTGACGGGAAAGCAATGATTTGATTCTTTCTTTCATAGATGAAACCCCCATACTAAAATTTTCTCACAATTCTATACAAAAGTGAGGTTGCTTTGCAACAGTGCCACATATGTCAAAAATATGCATAACATGAATAAATATTCCAGAATAATACAGAAATATATTGACTAGAGCCAGGTAAAGGTTTAGTTAGTAGTAAATGAATTTTTTGCTTGGAGGAGATATAATGAACGGAGTTCTCATGATGGTCATCGCCCTTGTCGTGCTGGGGGGAGGGTATCTCACCTATGGCAGATGGTTGGCGAAGACCTGGGGCGTTGACCCCAACAAGAAGACACCTGCTTATGAGTTTCAGGATGGTGTTGATTATGTTCCAACCTCAACCCAGGTTGTATTCGGTCACCAGTTTGCTTCCATTGCGGGAGCGGGCCCAATTAATGGTCCTATCCAGGCTGCTGTGTTCGGTTGGCTTCCTGTGTTGCTATGGATTCTTGTCGGAGGCCTATTCTTTGGTGCCGTGCAGGATTTCGGCTCCATATTCGCTTCGGTAAAAAACAAGGGTAAGTCCATTGGCTATGTGGTCGAGCTCTACCTTGGCAAGACTGGCAAGCGTCTGTTTTTGCTGTTTGTATGGTTGTTCTCCATTTTGGTTGTCGCCGCTTTTGGCGATATTGTCGCAGGTACCTTTGGGGTTGGTGAGGGACTGACTGAGGCCCAGAGTTATTCCAACGGAGCAACCGCGACCACCAGTATGTTGTTCATTTGTGCGGCTGTAGGTCTCGGGTTCTTCATCAAGAAGGGCGTTTCAAAGAAAGAATGGATCACCACAGTGGTCGCCATCGCCTTGCTGGTTATTTGTGTAGCTATCGGTCTGGCGGCCCCGATGTATGTCTCCAAGATGACTTGGCTGTATCTTGTGTTTGTGTACATTTTTGTTGCAAGTGTCGTACCCGTATGGGCATTGTTGCAACCTCGTGACTACCTGAACAGTTTCCTGTTGATTTTCATGATTGCAGCGGCTGTTGTCGGTATTTTCGTGTATAATCCCCAAATGGAACTAGCCTCCTTCAATGGCTTTGTGGTCAATGGCAACGGCATGTTCCCCTTCCTGTTCGTCACCATCGCTTGTGGCGCAGTCTCGGGTTTCCATAGTTTGGTATCAAGTGCGGACAGCTCCAAGCAGATTAAGAATGAGAAGGATATGCTTCCCATTGCCTTTGGTTCCATGCTTGTCGAATCGCTTCTTGCCGTCATCTCCCTTATTTGCGTCGGGGCGATGGCGAAGGGTGGAGTGATGCCAAAAGGCACCCCTCCGATCATCTTTGCCAATGCCGTGGCGATGTTCCTCGCCAAGCTAGGGGTTCCTTCCGCTGCAAGTAACACCATCATCACCTTAGCAATCAGTGCGTTTGCCTTGACCAGCCTTGATAGTGTTGCCCGTGTAGGACGCTTGAGCTTCCAGGAGATGTTCCAGGATAGCAAGGTTCCTTATGAGAAGCAGAGCAAGCTTGTCCAGTTCATGCAGAACAAGTATTTTGCAACGGTCGTTACCTTGATTCTCGGTTTCATATTGGCTACCAATGGATATAAGAACATCTGGCCGTTGTTCGGATCCGCCAACCAGATGGTCAGTGCCTTGGCGCTTTGCGCGATTGCCATCTTCCTTAAGAAGACCAACAGGAAAGGTTGGATGACCTGGGCTCCCATGTTCATCATGCTTGCGGTGACATTCACCGCCTTGTCCCAGATTGTGGTCAAGAAGATTGGCCTTGTGGGGAATGCCGGTTTCAAATTCGCGAGCGATGGCATGCAGCTTGTCTTTGCTGTTTTGCTTATCTGTCTTGGTCTGGTCATTGCTTTCAATTCCATCAAGAAGCTTTTCTTTGATAAGGATGAGAAGGCTGTTGCATAATTAAATTTCAGAATGATAAGACGAAGGGTCGGAATAACAAGCCGACCCTTCATTATGTATGACGGGCATGTCATCAAATCCTGGATGAAGGTCGCAAGGGGCATAGTCGTCGGCGAACCCGATAGCGGCTTGCAAGTTTCACAGCGTGAGGGGTAAGAGGAAAGAAGCAATAGTGAAATCGTGGCCCGATGGACAGGAACCTGAGATAGTAGGCAGACAGAGTGGACAAGCCGGCCTATAACCGCGGAATCCGAACAACGAGAGCTTGCCAGCAAAAGGAACGGGATGAGAGAGGAAAACAGGTAAAGACCAAACACGAGGCTGTGTGAACAACAGATTTTTTCCCCCGAACATCCATGAAGTGGTGAAGAAGGCCATGCAGAACAAAGATTCTCTGAGAGGACGGATAAGCTCCTCTAAGGCTTATCCTCCTACTCGGTTGGGAATGTTTTAAAAGAGAGCCATGGCTTTTGAAGCGCTATGAGGACAGGTGCATACTATTTCTCATTGGCTTCCTGAAATTGCTGCAGGTTTGTGTTTGCCCCTGCCACCACCAGCTGATCGCCGCTATGAAGTACTGTTGAAGGCAATATGGTACCATCAGCCTTTCCTTCGTGGATGATGGCGATAATATTGATTCCGAACTTCTTACGAAGATCCATATCAATGACTGTCTTGTTGTCAAGGCTCTGGGGGATTCCCAACTCTATGATTGAGAAATCATTGCAGACAGGAAGCCAGTCCAGCGTCATGGTTGAGGTGAGACTCTTGGCGATGCGTTTGCCCATGTCTTCCTCTGGAAGGACCACCTCGGCTCCGAGTTTTTCCAAAACACGGCCATGATCAGCGCTGATTGCCTTGCTGATGACTCTTGGAACTCCCAGTTCCAAGGCATTGAGCGTGGCAAGCAGGTTGCTTTCGATATCCTTGCCGATACCAACAATGACGGTGCCGCATAAGGCGATGCCAGCATCGGCGAGGGAATCCTTGGTTATCTGGTCAATGAGGTAGACATGGATGATATCCTTCTTCACTCCCTCCAGCTTCGCACTGTTGTTGTCAATTGCAATGACCTCTTTACCGGCCTTGATAAGTTCCAGGGCAAGTGCGCAACCAAAGCGTCCCATGCCGATAATTCCGAACAAGTTTGGATCGTTATATTTCTTTGCCATATCTGATACCTCTTTTATCCAATGATAATATGTTCCTCGACATAATGCAGGTGCCTCTCTTTTGAGTTCAGGCTGCTGGCGATGGTAAGGGGTCCGATTCTTCCAATAAACATCAGCAGCATCAAAATAAATTTGCTCGGGATGCCCAGGCTTCCCGTCACTCCACAGGAAAGCCCCACGGTGGCGAAGGCGGAGATTGCTTCAAATACCAGACTCAACAGAGAGAACCTGGTCCCCTCAAATGCGGAAATACCAAAGATCGCCAACACAAGGACCAAGAGAGAGAACGTGATGACCGTGAACGCCTTGAGGATACTGTCTGTGGTTATTTTTCTACAGAAGGCGGATGGCTCATGTCCGGTGGCGATTGCACGTAACGCAACCAGAACGGTGAAGAAGGTAGTGGTCTTGATACCACCTCCGGTGGACCCGGGGGATGCTCCGATGAACATCAGCACAATGGTGATAATCAATCCCTTGGTGCCGATTGCCGCGGTATCGACAGTATTGAAACCCGCAGTTCTTGATGTCACTGAAAGAAAAAAAGCTTCCAGTGTGGAGATTGGACAGCAGAGGCGAAGAAGGACGGTCCCAATGAGTATCAGGGCAAAGGAGAAACTGAGTACAACTTTTGTATGGAAGGCGAATCGTCGCCACTTCTTCGCACTGAGTACATCGCTGATGACAAAAAAACCTATGCCGCCACAGACAATCAAGGTTGTGATTGTCAGATTAAGCAGGACATTGTCATGATAATCGCTAAAACTATTTCCCAACAGGTCAAGACCGGCATTGTTGAAGGCGGAAATTGCATGGAACACCCCCATACCCAACGCCTGCCTTGCCGTTGCGAAATGTGGTCTGAAAACAATGAAAAGCAATAGGGTCCCGGCTGATTCCAATATCAAGGAACTGCCGATGACCAGTTTTACCAGACCGACAATACCTCGTCCTGTTTCCAGATTGAGGGCTTCCTTGGCGAGGTTGCGCTGTGAGAACGCTACTTTCTGACGGAGCATGACCAACAGCAACACTGCGAAGGTTGCATATCCCAGTCCTCCAATTTGCATAAGACAGGCCAGGACAATGCGGCCGAATAAGGAGAAGGTTATTGAGCAATTCACAGGAGAGAGCCCGGTTACGCATACGGCGCTGACAGACAAGAAGAAGGCATCAAAGACGGACAGGGGCGCACCTTGCTCATGTGAGATAGGAAGTGAAAGCAATACACCTCCAAGAATTATAAAAAAAATAAACCCAAGAATCAATTTTTGTGCTGTCTTAAGCTTCTTGGCTTTGCATCGTACAAACATAGACGAGAGTATATCATATATGAGAGAACCGCTACAACCAAGGATTTAAATGAGATTTCAAGACAAAACCAAGGATTGCGTACTTTCATTGCCAGAAATTTTTCGTACTAGTAATGGATAAAAAAATAGTAGAGATTATCTAGAGTTTTTTTCCTAACAATTTGAGTAAGTTGTGTCAAAATAAACTTGCTAAATTCAATTCCTTTAGGTACTCTTAGGGGATGTTGCAGATAATTGGAACACGAAAAGACAAAAATACCCAAAAGGCGATGCGCGCTTTAAGTGAGCGGCGTATTCCCTATGATTTCGTCGACCTTGATGCTCGTTCTTTATCCTCGGGTGAGTGGGATTCTCTTTTTTCCCACTGCAAGGCCGAGGAACTTCTTGATACGGACTGTTCCTTTTTTATCAAGAAAGGTTATGCCTATCTTTCCTATGACGCCAAGGAGGAACTTATGGAACATCCTGAATTGCTCAGGCTTCCCGTTGCTCGATCGCAAGGAAAGGTTCTTGTGGGTTTTGATCTTCAAAGGCTCTTGGCTTTGGGAGAGGCTCAATGATCAGGTATGCAGTGCTTGGCAGTGGCTCAAGTGGCAATAGCTATGCCATCACCGATGGACATTCCACACTTCTAATAGATCAGGGGTTCAGCTTGGTTGAACTGAAAAGAAGACTATCCTTCGTTTCCATACCATTTGAGACCGTATTGGGGGTGTGCGTCACCCATCTGCATCCTGACCACACTTTGGGATTGGGCACCTTTGCTCGAAGAAGTGGCCTGCCTGTGTATCTCAATGAGAATGCAATAAGGAAAGAACCTGAGGTGTTTGACAAGCTCAATCTGCCCCCCGTCTGTGTCAGGACCGTTCAGGAGGACTCCTGTTTCTCTCTGGATCCTTTCGGTCTTTGCTGTTTCCCCACCAGCCATGACTGTGGTGGTTCCGTCGGTTGGCTTATCTCGATTGAGGGACGGAAACTTATGGTCTTGACCGATACGGGGGTCTCAAGTGATGATGAACTTGTCAGGGCCTCTCAAAGTGATATACTGTTTCTTGAAGCCAACTATGATGAGGAGCTGCTAGCCAAAGGACCATACCCTGTGGTGCTGAAAAGACGGATTGCGGGGAATTGGGGGCATCTGTCCAATACCCAGGCACTTCAATTTCTGCAAAAAAGCGCGTTTCATGGGCAAGAGGTGTACTTTGTACATCTTTCTGCTGTCAATAATAATCCCATTCTTCTTTCAAGTGAGGTAAGGCAGCACTATCAAGGTCCTTTTACTGTTTGTGAAAGGGGAAAGTGTTACCAAGGAATGTTACAATGAAAAACAAAGAAACAAAACCGGTCAAATGGACTTTAAGGAAAATCAAGACTCTCAAGCGTACCGATGGATTGAAACTGAGAAGAGTCGCCAGCTATACCATGCGCTCGGTGGTGGAATGTAGTACGAGCCGCTATGCCAAACGGCTGGCGCTCTGCACCTATCAGGATGACCAGAGTGCGATAACTTATTCCCAGTTGAAACGGATGGCGGTCAATATCGGCCTCTATTTATTGGAAAATGGGTTTGTCAAAGGGGACAAGATAGCCATTCTTGGTGAAAGCAGTCCGCTCTGGCTTGTTTTTTATCTGGGAATGACTTCTGTGGGCATCATTGCAGTTCCTGTCCTTCCTGATTTTTCCAGCAAGGATGTGGATACCATCATCAAAACCAGCAAGGTCAAGGCTGTGGCCGTCAACATCAAGCAGTTTGAGAAATGCATCCCCCTCTTTGAGGATTCTCTTCGCCTGATCAGGCTTGATGATTTATTTGAGATACCGGTTTTCATGGAAAAACAATTGGAAAACAAGGATCAGTTCGCCTCAGCACCGGGCAATGACCTTACTCGATATAAAGCTAGGAAAGGTTGGGAGAAGTTGTATGAGGAGAACGAGCCCGATGAAGACGATCTGGCTTCCATCATCTTCACCAGCGGTACCACGGGAAAGAGCAAGGGAGTCATGCTTACCCATAAAAATCTGGTATGGAATGCTGATATATGCGCAGACAAATACACCAGGATAAAGCCGGGGTACCGTGCGCTCTCGATCCTGCCCCTGAGCCATGTGTATGAGTTTACCACAGGTCAGATCCTGATGCTTCTCTGTGGTGCCGAGATACACTATCTGGGAAGGCCCCCTGTGCCTTCTATTATGATGCCAGCGCTCAAGAAGGTGCGGCCTCAGATTATGCTCACAGTTCCTCTCTTGATTGAGAAGGTCTACAAGTCCGCTGTTAAGCCTGTGTTCGAGAATAATATGAAACTGCAATTCTGGTTGAATTGGGGACCTTCCCGAAAGTTTATCAGCCGGATTGTTGGACGAAAACTCAAGCTTGCCTTTGGAGGGAAGCTTACCTTTTATGGTATCGGGGGGGCTCCTTTGGACAAGCAAGTGGAAAAGTTCCTCAAGGATGCCAAGTTTCCTTATGCGGAAGGTTATGGTCTGACCGAGACAAGTCCCATGATTTGTGGGCATGGACCGAAAGACCATCCTCTTGGTGTTCTCGGTACGATCATTGAAGGTGAATCCGTGCGGCTTGATGACATAAACAGCGAGGGAGTGGGTGAGATACTGGTCAAGGGCCCGAATGTGATGAAAGGCTATTATGAGAACGATGCCTTGAATAAGGAATGCTTTACTGCGGATGGTTACTTCAGG
>JBAXZS010000063.1:0-10827 GCA_041670175.1 Sphaerochaetaceae bacterium
ACGGCTGCTATTCTCAATTAAAAAGTTGCTTTGATCCTTTCAATCATCGGACGGTATTTGGTGGCGAACTGTGTAGAGAGAGGGGCTGTCGCTTCTTGGAATTTTTGTTTTTCCTCGTTGGATAACTCAGTGACTATGACCCCGTTGTTCAGAACCGTCGCTTTTGAGACTTTCACTTTCTCTGCCCAGAGTTGCCGTTCCACTTTGGCTGATTCAAGGGCACATTCCTTGATTATATCCTGGTCCTCGTCACTAAAATTATCCCAGATTATTTTGCTGACTATTTGCATCTCAGGGATTCTTGTGTGCTCATCATCGAGGAAATACTTGGCGACTTCAAAATGTCGTGTAGCTTCATAGGAAGGCCAGTTGTTCTCTGCACCGTCGATGACACCCGTCTGCAGGCTTGAATAGACTTCCCCATAAGCCATGGCTGTGGGATTTGCTCCTAAGGCGGTGATCATGTCCATCATCAGTTGAGATTCCTGGACTCGAATCCTCAGCCCTTTCATATCCTCCAAGGTGTGGATCGGCCTCACCGAGTTGTAGAAACTTCTTGCCCCTGCGTCGAACCATGAAAGTCCTACCAAGCCACTGGATTGCACCGAAGCGAGGAACTCATCCCCGATATTTCCGTCAAGGACTTTCCACATATGCTCTGCATTCCTGTAAAGGTAAGGCAACTGGAGCACATTCAAGGACTTGCTGAACTCAGCAAGAGGAGAAAGGGATACCCGGGCAAAATCGATGGCGCCAAAGCGCATCTGCTCAATGACAGATTTCTCATCCCCGAGCTTGGCATCATAGAAAACCTCTATCTCGATTCTGCCGTTGCTTTTTTTTCTTACTTGGTCTGCGAAATAATAGGCTGCCTGGGTGGTTGGATAGTCCACGGGTTGGTTCTCGGCATAACGGAAGTGCACTACGTTTTGACCTTGCAGCTCGTTCTCCTTCTGGTTTTGCTTGGTGCAAGAGACAAGGAATATTGCAAGGATGAAATACAGGATAAGGAACCATTTCCTACTCATTGGGTGCCCCCGCTCTTGAACTTTTTGGGTGAGATGTTATATTTCTGACGGAAAACCCTGGAGAAGTAATTATGGTCGGAGAAACCTGTCAACTCAGCCGTCTTGGTGACAGCCTCTCCTCCTAGAAGCAACGTCTTTGCTTTTTCCAACCGGATATTGGTCAGGTATTCAACAAAGGGTACGGTGAAGTATTCTTTGAATAGTTTAGAGAAATAACTTGGATTGATCTTGACCATATCAGCTAATAAATTGATGTTAATTTGCTGGGCATAATGAAGGTGCAAGTATCGGTCTATCATGGCAAAAGAACGTTCATACTTATCCTTGTTATCTTGCATCACCGCCCGGCATGCGTCATCAATGAAATCCATGATATAGACTTCCATCTCCATCATTGATTCCTTTTCAGGGTCTGCATGCAAAAAATAAGGGATTGCCGCCTTGATGTTATAGGTAAATACAAAAAAACTTTCATAGGCCAATTGGTCTGCGATTTTTCCAAATCCATACCCATCATGGATGATATCCAATATCTCATGTGCCTTCTGACGGGCATTCTCTGTCATTCCCTGAAGAACGAATTCCTGCATTTCCGCAGTGCGGGAGACAATGTTTTGCTTGGTCATCCTGGTATCAAAGACATCCCCATCGCAATGGCATATCCAGCAAGGGCTCTTTTGGCTTTCTGCCTTCAAGCGGGCTAGGGATGCGCTGTGGATAGATTGGGGGATTTCTGACAATTGCGTGAAAGGTCTTCCTACGCCACAGTAGTAGCCGATCCTGTGCTTTTCAAGGATTTTCTTAAAATGGGAGAGCGCCTCCTCAATCCTGTCAGTGAACAACAGCAAGGAGATACGATCGCTGCTGGGGTAGTAACAGAGGGACAGGGAGGAAAGCAATGGATCCTCGCCGAAAAACTTTATCAACTGGTGCTCGTTCACTTTGCTGATGATAATCGTATTGCCTTTTTCCCTAGTGATTCCTTGTAACTCAAGGTAATTTCTCAGGGCCTCGTCGCTAAGAGTGCCATACTTGAGAGAAGTAAAGAACTCCCTGGTGAAGGAACTGAGCATGTTTTTTAGTTCCTCATTGGGCTTTTTCTGTTCGTTGAGCATCCTGATGACATTGTCCAGCAGGGTGTTGATGGTCTCCTGGGTTGTGGGCTTCACCAGATAATCCTTGGCTCCCAGTCGCAGGGCTTTTGTGGCGAAATCAAAAGAACCCCAGGCGGTAAGGAAAATAATCAGGGTGTCTGGTGATAGCTCTCGTATTTTCTTGGCCGCATCAATTCCAGAAAGAACTGGCATCTGGATATCCAATAGGACTACCTGAACTTTCATCTTGGCAATCTTATCCACCGCATCTTGCCCGTTGACTGCCTGGGAGCAAGTAAAGGGTCGCCCGCTACGTTGGATTAATAATTCCAGTCCTTTCCGTTCCATCTGTTCATCGTCAACTATGAGAAGTGAATACATTAGGCCTCCTCTGCATTTAGGGGAAGGAGTATGCTCACTCTTGTCCCCCCTTCGTCAGAGATGCGATTCATCTCCAGCCTTGCTCTTCCTTGGTAGAAGAAGGATAGGCGGTCACGCACATTGCTTATGCCGATATGCTTATCATCCGTATGAAGCTCTTCAATCGAGAAAGCTGAGGGGATTCCCACTCCAGTGTCCTCAATGATGATCTGAGCCCTTTCTCCTTTTTTCTTTGCTGTGACTGTGACCATCCCTCCTTTCTCCAAAGGTTCCAGGCCGTGTTTGATGGCGTTTTCCACGAAAGGCTGGATTATCAGCGGAGGAACAAGCAAGGAGGCGACTTCCTTGTCACAGGACAACAAGGAAAACACCCTGTCCTTGAAACGGGCCTGTTGCAGTGCCAGATATTGCTTGACGAATTCCATTTCCGTAAACAAGGTGACGCTTTCCTTGTATTCCAGGGTGTAGCGGAGAAATCCCGACAAGGTATTGATAAGTTCGACCGTATCATCTGCTTTTTCAAAGAGGGCGGTATGGCTGATGGTGTTAAGTGTGTTGAACAGAAAATGAGGATTAATCTGAGATTGCAGGGAAAGGAATCTGGCTCTTTCCAGTTCCCTGTTCATCTTCTCTTGTCCCAGTTGGTGGTTATACAGTTGCTTTTCCAATGCCAGACGGTCCTTCAGGCTGCTTTTCATTTGATTCATGCTGTCTTCAAGGAACACCAACTCCTGAGGACCTTGCAATGAAAGATCCTTGGTATCCAGATTTCCCTTGGTGATATCACTGGCTGTGTCCACCATGTTTTTCAGGGGATTGGTCAGGTATTGGGTGACAAGAAAGCTTGCGATGACAGAAATTATGGCCATCAGAAGCATGGCAATAAGGGATAATTGTTGAAGATTGGTCATCAGCTGCATGTTTTTTGCTGATGCGATTACATCGCTGTTTACCGCCAGGCTCAACAATTGGTTGTTGGAATAATTTTTCAAATAAGAGAAAATTTTTGTTCCCCAGTAAAAGCTGGAGAACCTTTCTTCAGTTTGCAGAGGAAATGTCCCTTTTGCAAGGATGTCGATATAAGCATCCAGGTAAATGATGCCATTTGTAATACCTTTTGCCAAATAATACTGTTGTTGGTTCTTCTCGTAGGGGACCATGACGGAATTAACCTCAAGTCGTGCCCGAGAGAGATGCTGATGGATGTTTCCCAGTCCGTTTGAAAGGGCCTGAGTCTCCTCCGTTCCTGAAAAATTCAGGAAAAAATCGCTATATGCATCCTCAGCCTCCTTGATGCTTTCCGATAAGTTGGCGATGGTGCTGTAGGTCCTGATACTTTTTTGCATGCCATCAGCGATGGCATAGATTCTATTGAAAAGCATCATGGCTACAAAAAGGGTCGAGCAGAGAATCGAAAGGCAAAGAATGAGAAGAATTGTCTTGAATGCAATCTGCCGATGTTTTTTTGCCATGGACATGATTATACCACCATTACTTTGTCTTTCGTTCAACGAAACACTTGATGATTATCAAGGCTATCATGCACAATAAGGCAAACATGATGGTGGCGATCCCTCCTGCCATCCCTGACTTTTCAGCGACGGCTCCGATGACGAGGGGCATCGTGATAGCCCCGATAGTGGCTATGGCAATGCAGCTTCCAGTGGCCACAGTCGAACTATTATACCTGCTTGGCATTGTCGAGAGTGTGGTTGGGTAGGTGGCGCTCATGAACAGGCCAAAAAGTAATACCGAAATGAGTGTCATTATATTAGTGGTGGAGCTAATCATCATAAGGAAGCATGCCGTTTGGCATAATCCCAGGACCAGCAGAAGATAATTTTTGTTTACTTTGGAGGGGAGACTTGCGCAGGTAAGTCTGCCAACCATGATCATAATCCAAAGCAGGGAGGATGAGCTTTGGGCCATGCCCATGCTCATGCGTCCGCTTTCTTTCAGGTAAGTGACAAGCCATCCGATGATGGATGCCTCACTGCAGAGATAGAAGAACAGGATACCGGTGTTCAGCCACCAATGGATGTTCTTGTAATAATCCCTTCCCCTGTCCTCTTTCTTGGTCATTGGTTTGCTGGAGAGATTGGAACGGAAGATAAGCAACAGGGAGAAACATTCCAAGAGGACCACAATCGTGACGGGGATACGCCAGGAGGTGCCATCTCCCTTGGTGAAGAGAATCACCAAAAACGGGGCAAGGAATGCCCCCACGGCAAAGGTGGAATGCAAAATATTCAAGGCGCTGCTTTTTTTGGGTGATATCTCCGCCATGACCACATTGGTAATGTTGCTCAGGCTTCCACGTCCGATCCCGGTAAGGGTGAAGGCGACGAGGAGTACCACAGGGTTGCCGGTGAGCATCATCAGGACAAGGCCTATCGCCTTACCACTTGAGAGGAGCAAGGTGCTCTTCTTCCTGCCAATGGCATAAGGTAGGTATCCTGCAATGAGCACAGCGCAGAAGTTGCCGATCTGATGGAAGCTGATCGCAGCACCGCTGGCTACATACGAAAGATTGTATTCATCCCTCATATAAGGAAGGATGGCACCAATGATGGTGCTGAGAAAACCACTGCAAAGAAATGCGAAATACATCGCATACATAAGTCCGGTATTTTCTTTGGAAACTTCCAAAGAACGGGAGATGGATGGCATAGTTGGATACCCCTGGAATATTATTGTATCGTTGTTGTAGCGTTAAAAACTCGATTTGTCCAGCATGAAGCAAAAAAGCAATCTCTTTGAAAATCGTATGATAGGGAGCTTGCATGCGGACTTGTCTGTTGGTAGTCTATGAGAAGGAGTCGTTATGGCAAGGAAAAGTTTTTTGAGTTCTGTTTTTTCCGCTTTGATTTTCGCTGTAGTGATTTTCTTTGTGATTTACTTCTTTGCTCCTGATACTTCCAATAGATTCTTGGGGACAAGCTACAAGTATCGAAAGGACAAGGAAGTGGTTCTGGTTCAGAATGCAATATCTTCCGCTATGGGTTCCTTGGGGGATTTTACCCAAGAGCAACAGGTAAAATTGAAGAAATTATTGGAAGATCCCAAGATAAGGGATAGCCTCAAGGCAGCCGCGGGTAAGGGTGCCGACGTGTTGAAACAACAAGTGAAGGCCCTATTGGACGAAGTGAAGTGAAACTGACTTTTTTGGGTACGGGTACCAGCCATGGAATTCCTGTGCCTACGTGCACCTGTCCCGTTTGTCTTTCCTCCGACAGCAGGGATAAGCGTTATCGTAGCAGTATCATGGTCCAGAAAGAAGGGAAGACCCTTGTTGTGGATACAGGGCCTGAGTTTCGTCTCCAGGCGTTGAGGGCCAATATACTGCATATTGACTTTGTGCTGTATACTCATTGCCATGCGGATCATTTTTATGGTATTGACGACCTGCGGGTCTATTGCCATGACAAGCCGATGCCTGTGTATTGTGATGAGGATGTGAAATTGGCCATTGAGCGACGTTTTTCTTATGTGCTGCATGATGGCCCCTCCCTTGACGGATTACCGCATCTTGCTCCTGTGGTTCTCGAGCCTTGGGTGAAAGTGAATATCGATGGGTTCGATATTACCCCGGTGCCCATCATGCATGGAAGAGATATCATCTATGCCTATCGGATTGATGACTTGGTATATGCCACCGATTGCAGCGGGCTCATTTCTCCCGATCGTGCCTGTTCGGTGCTTGCTGAACCCAAGGTCCTTGTGGTAGGAGCGTTGCGTTATAAGGCGCATCCTTCTCACTTTTGTGTTGAGCAGTCGATTGAATTCGCCCGTAGGATTCATGCCCGGCAGACATATTTCACTCATATGTGCCATGATTTGAGTCATCAGAGGCTTTGTGATGAGCTGCCTGCTGATATTCGCCCTGCGTATGATATGCTTACTCTTGAGGTGTAATGAATGAGTAATGAGTTATTCGACCATAAAAAATTGTATATCATTGATGGATATGCCCTCATTTATCGTTCCTATTTTGCCTTGATCAACGCTCCAATGCATGACGGCGAGGGCAATAATGTCTCTGCGGTTTTCGGGTTCTTCAAGACGGTCCTGAAACTTATGAGGGAATACAGGCCTGATTATCTTGTGGTTGCCCTTGATAGCAAAGGGCCTACGTTCCGCCATGAGCTTTATAGCGAGTACAAGGCGAACAGGGAGAAGGCTCCCGAGGATTTACATTCGCAGGTACCTGTGATTGAGAATATTCTTGATGCCCTTAACATCCCCCATATTAAGAAACAGGGCTTTGAGGCGGATGATATTATCGCCACGTTGTGTGATGAGGCGGAAAAACAGAATATCGATACGGTGATTTTCACCGGGGATAAGGACCTTTTGCAATTAGTTGATGCCCATACCAGTGCTTTGCGTCCTGCAAAGAAAGGCGAGAATGCCTATCGTCTTTTCACTGCAAGGGAGGTCCAAGAGGAATTCGGGGTGAAGCCTGAGCAGATTATTGATTATCTTTGTCTGCTGGGTGACAGCAGCGACAATGTGCCGGGGGTCGCTGGTATCGGTCCTGTCGGAGCGGTGAAACTGTTGAAGACTTATCCTTCGTTGAAGAGTATATATGAGCATCTGGATGAACAAACAACCAGTGTGAAGACCAAGTTGGAGCAGGCATCAAGCCACATGGAGCTCACTCATACTCTGATAGCTTTGAAACACGATATATTCACCGTCGATTCGTTCGACACTCCTCAGTTTCTAGCCAATGACTTGGATTATCAGGCTGCGAGTGTAATTTTTGATGGTCTGAAACTGCCTTCCTTGGTGAAGGATGTGCTTAAGATGGTTCCAGAGGACAAGCAGGAGGTGAAATCAATCAAGGAGCCAAAGAGAGGAACCTATGAGGCTGTCGTTTCACTGGAAAGGCTCAAGGAACTGCTTGATCAAGCCTTGAAGGAGACCGAGGCTCTTGCCTTTGATACTGAGACGGATAGTCTTGATGAATTAAAGGCGAACTTACTTGGGTTTTCCTTTGCATGGAAGGAAGGTGTTGCCTATTATGTTCCCGTTGATGACAAGAACAGAAAGGATATCAAAATCATCCTGAGCAAGTATCTTCCTCATTTTAAGATTGTGGGTCAGAATATCAAATATGATTACAAGGTGCTCAAGCGCCTGGGGCTGACATTGGAGAATCTTTATTTCGATACAATGATCGCCGCCTGGCTTCTTGATAGCGCAGGTCGGTATTTCAATATGGATTTTCTCGCTGATAAATATCTGAACTACAAGACCATCCATTATGATGATGCGGTGCCGAAAGGAAAGACAATCGCCGATATAAGCGCTCAGGATGCTGCAAATTACAGTGGAGAGGATAGTGATATCACCTGGCGTTTGTACGAATTGTTCAAGGAATTCCTGGAGGCTCAGGGATTGATGGGGTTGATGATTGAGGTGGAAATGCCTTTGGTGAAAGTCCTCTCGGATATGGAACTCGCGGGTATTGTTCTCGATAGTCAAAAACTTATGGTGCTGCAAAAGGAATTTGGTTCTTTGATGGAGAAAAGCACCGCGCAAATCTATGCTTATGCCGGCCGGGCTTTCAATTTGAATTCTCCTTCTCAGCTTCAGCAGGTACTTTTCAGTGAGCTCAAGATTCCCCCAGGGGCGAAGACCCAAACAGGATTTTCGACCTCCAGTGATGTGCTGGAGCCTTTGGCTGGTGAATATCCTATTGTCAAGGAGATACTGCAGTATCGTTTTATTAGCAAACTCAAGAATACCTATGTCGACACCCTTCCTGAAATGATCGATAGCGCAACAGGTCGTATCCATCCACATTTCCTGCAGACAGGAACGGAAACAGGGCGTCTTTCTTGTAACAACCCTAATTTGCAGAACATTCCGGTGCGGAGTGAGGAAGGGAGGAAGATCAGGAGTGCATTTGTCGCCAAGAAAGGGTGCATGTTCCTTTCCGCTGATTATTCCCAGATAGAATTGGTGGTTTTGTCTCACATGTCCAAGGATGTTAATCTCCGTCAATCTTTTTTAAACGGCGAGGATATTCACAAGAGTACCGCCAGCCTCATTTTCTCTGTACCTCAGGAAATGGTGACCCCTGAGCAGAGAAGAGTGGCCAAGACCATCAATTTTGGTGTCGTATATGGTATCAGTGCCCATAGCCTCTCCTTGGATTTGGGCATCACTCATGCCCAGGCAAAAGAATTCATCGACAACTATTTCTCAAAATACAGTCAGGTGGCCTCCTATATTCAGGAGATTCAAAGACAAGCTGAGAAAGATGGATATGTGAAGACCTTGCTGGGGCATGTCAGGACAATCAAGGAGATTGGTAGCTCGAACAAGACGGAGAAAGCAAAAGCCCAGCGTATCAGTGTCAACACGGTCATCCAAGGCAGTGCCGCCGATATTGTGAAGCTTGCAATGCTTAAGGTTACTCGAGCAATGGAGCAGAAGGGACTTGAGAGCAGGTTGTTGCTCCAGATCCATGATGAGTTGATTTTTGAAGTCCCTGAGGCTGAGATCGATCAAATGAAGGTCCTGGTAAAGGATTGTATGGAAAATTCTTGCAAGCTGAGTGTTCCTCTTAAGGTGGGCATTGAGATTGCCTCTGACTGGGGGCAGATCCATTGATGATGGTCATTGGACTTACAGGGAAAGCCTGTAGTGGAAAGAATGTAATCGCTTCGGACCTCACTGCTCTTGGATGGACAGTTGTGGATGTGGACCTATTGGGCCATCCGTTGCTTCAAAAAAGTGTCTTTGAGCTAAAAAAGACATTTGGCGAGCAGGTGGTCAGCAGTGATGGTACTGTTGATCGCAAGGCTCTTGGGAAAGTGGTATTCTCCGATGAGTCGAAACTTAGGCAGCTCGAGGCTATCACCCATCCAAGAATGGTTGAGGAATGCAAGAGGATCCTAGATGAGGAGCGGAGTAAAGGAACCGGGGTTGTCGTGCTCAATGCCGCTTTATTGCATCGTATGAAGTTGGACGGACTTTGTGATGAAGTCCTTTTTGTCTCTTCTCCAAAAATTCTCAGATATGTGCGTGCCAATAAGCGTGATTGCTATGACTGGAAGCGTTTCAATCAGAGGGATAGGGCGCAAAAAGATATCAATAAACGAAATATTTCTTTCCTTTGTAAGGTTACCGTGATACATAATTATATATCATTGGCTTCTGTTCATCGACAAGTGCAAGACTATTGTGCTAGAATTAGAAGGAAAGGGATTACCAAATGAAAGAATCAGGTCGTGTAAGCTTATTGGTTGTTTCAATTGTGCTGGCCGCAGGAGTTTTTGCCGGTCTTTGGGTGACTCGTCCTGCCTCTGACAATGAGATGATTGAACTTGCCAAGCAAAGGCAGCTTCAGCCTCTGATGGAGATAGACAAGCCTGCCCGATTGTCGGTAACTGAAGATGAACAAAACAAGAAACTCGCCAATGAGCTTTATCCCTATATTTCGGAACAGATTGTGAGTGATCAGAAGATTTCAGATGCTATCCTTTCAAACGTGGGAGATGCTCTCGATAAGCGCCTGGGCGTCTATACTGCTGATACGCTTCCTTCTCAGTTGCAAGTTTTTCAGGATAAACTCCAACAGGAACTTGATGCAGCTCTGACTGCGCAAAACAAGAAGAATGAAGCTGATTTCTCAGACCTACGTGTCAATCTTTCCAATGAATTGGATGATAGGTTGGTAGCGCAAGACCAGAAGACGGATGTCAAACTCTCGGGGTTGACTACTGATCTTTCCAAGAAATTGGATGATTCCCTGACATTGCAAGACCAGAAGACAGATGCCAGGCTTGTTGATGTGAGAGCCCAGCTCTCCAAGGAATTGGACGCATACCTGCCACAGGCGGTGGATGCCATGATTCCCGACTTGGTTACTGCGATTGTCAAGGTGTTTGTGGATAATCAGGATTCATATGTCCCACAGCTCCAGCAAATGCTCAAGCCTTATCAGACTCTTGATGAGGCTCAGGCTGTTGCCTTGTATACCAAATATCGTGACCAGATAGTATTGGATCTTGTTCCTGTGATACTTGATAGGATTGAAACCGGTGTTAAGCCTGTTCTTCAGGAAAAGATAGAGACGATGGAACCCTCGATTACCCCTGTGGTGAGTGAGACCGCCCCTGTGGTGAGTGAGACGGCCCCTATGGTGAGCGAGACAACCCCTGTGGTGAGTGAGACAACCCCTGTGGTGAGTGAGACCGCCCCTATGGTGAGCGAGACAACCCCTGTGGTGAGTGAGACAACCCCTGTGGTGAGTGAGACAACCCCTGTGGTGAGTGAGACAACCCCTGTGGTGAGTGAGACAACCCCTG
>JBAXZS010000064.1:0-10691 GCA_041670175.1 Sphaerochaetaceae bacterium
AAGAGAAGATTGCTTTGTGCAATGGGATTTCCTTCATCGACAAGAGCGCATTCTCCAATCCGACGAGTTCCCTCATCAATAGAGAAAAATCTGTCCATGGCAGCCTCGCCGACCTTTGCCGAATAATCTACTACTCTCCCTGCCTTAAAGGTGAGCCTGACCTGCTCTGTAATCGTCTCGAGCACAGACACCGGCTTTGTTGTGGTGATATACCCCTCGGCTCGGGTCCTATCAGGTGTGGTGAAGAGTTCTTCAGTCGGAAGGTTAGGAAAGAAAGATCTTCCATCAGGAAGAGTTGCGCTCCCCCCGAGAAACTGACTATGGTGACAAAAGCCAATCGTGAAGTCCGTGTCCAAACTTGAGTAATGCAAGGATTCTATACCAAGGTTGTTGAGCTTGTCCGCCCTCTCTTGCATCCTTATGTCTTTTTGTTGCCATGCAAGTATCGGGTTCTTGGCATCAAGAAGCAAAATGGGCTTGAGTACATTGAAAAGCTCATCAATCGAGGCATTGTCCCCCAGTACTTTCTTGGCCCAAAGCTCACTGGGGGCGGCAACCACAGTCCAGGGCGTGGCATCTCTCATCCAATTGTTCTGGACCAAGGAATGGAATTGTTTTCTTGCTTTGGCATAGGCTTGGTTCTTGTCAGCATCAAGATTGTAGTTAAAAAGCCGGTCCTCGATGGCATCGATACCAATATATGCCCATTGCTCACTCGTTATCTGGTAGTCAAGCACTTTCTCAAATTCAGGATTGTAGCAAAGAGCCTCATTGTCCTGGTTTTCCAGTCTTGAGGAGAGGATATCCAAATCCATAATGCGAATATGGACAAATTTTGCTTGGTGGGCATAAGCGCTTTTTGCCAAAGCGCGAGCGAAGTAATAAGTTGCCTCACAGGTCTGAATCACAACACTTTGTCCTTTCCTGAGGTTGACCCCCTGCTCAATGACCAAGTCCGCATATGTCGTTATTTCTTTAGAGTTCATGTTGTTCCTTCTTAGTCAATAAATATACCCTCATCAACAAGTTGGACCGTCTCGCCCTCGCTATTGGTTGTTGTCACGCTTAATGAGTTGCTTCCAATGGGTATATCACATCTTACCAAGGATTGTCCCAGATGGAGTTCATCCAAATCCTTTTCCTCAACCATTGAAGCCAAGGTATCAAGCGAGAAGCCACCAAACCCGATGAGACTTGTCATGGCATTGTTGAATAGGGGATGGGCTGCCTTGACAAGGCACCGGCTTTCCAGGGTGTTCTCATCAGCCAGCGATAAAGAACAAATATGTTTTGCTCCCTCGTCGATTGAGAAGAATGCATCAAGGGCTTCTCCACCGCTTTCCGCGGTATACGAGACCACTTTTCCTTCTTCAATAACAAAACTTGCACCTTCCACTTGTTTCCCTAGAAGAAGGAACGCTCTTGTACTGGAGAAGGTACCTTTTGCGCTTTTGCAGTCAACACTGGTAAAAAGATGTTGCAAAGGCAAAGAACTAAAGAAATGGCGTTGTCCCTTTGCGGTCTGCTCGCCGCCACACCATTGGGTGCCTTTAGCGATATCCAGTTGGATTGACCAACCATCACCGACGATATCCAGAGTCCTGGGTCTGAGGAGGTTGAGTTTCCGTTTGCGAAAAAAAAGCATGTTACCCTGCTCAATCCAAAACCGGGAAGGGTCATCGGTATCAAGACGTAGTAATGAGGCGAAGAATTTCCAAAGGTCCTCTTCGGTGGCATTCGCATCCAGGTACTGCAATCCCCAATTGGCTCCTGGAATAGGGACGTTCGCCCAAGGAACTGCGATTCTCCGATCAAGAAGCACCGGTTCGGCAAGTAGCCCGAATTTTCCCAACAGGGACACATCAGAGATTAAGTTCCACGGATTCTCCGCACTGAGATAGGGGCATTCATTTAAATTGACAAGATGGCACATCACAAAACCCGTGATATTGGGACGCAAGGCGTCGTTTTCCTCGGGGTCGATTGGAAATACTTGTTTTATCTTTCCTTCATTTGTCTCGACAATTTGTACAGGCTCAATGGTCACTTCACAGGCAAGTTTTGCGAGAAGTCTGGCAAATTCAATGGTCGAACTCTCGCTGTTTATTGAAAGCGACTCTCCTTGCTTTAATTGCAATTGGGATTTGATTACCAGCTGGGCGTATCGTTTCAGCACATCGTTCATCACTTGCTCCTTGAAAAAAACGGGCCCACGAAAAAAATCGTGAGCCCCAAAAGCGCCCTACGGGAGTCGAACCCGCTTCTTAAGCTTGGAAGGCTTAGGTAATACCATTATACGAAAGGCGCGAACGTACCCAAATATATAATGCAAAACAGGGATTACCGTCAAGTATCTTGAAGGAAATAGATTGACTAATACCTTTCATCCTGTTACAAAATATCCACGTATAAGGAAGGATTTAATGGGACAGCGTGGAGAAGTTTATTCGACCAAATTGGTGAGGAATGATAGGACATATTTTTTCAATGTGAAAGAGAATATCTATGGGGACATGTTTCTTAACATGGTTGAAAGCAAAGGCACTCCTGATAGCGACCGGTTTATTCGTCAGTCTATCATCGTGTACCAAGAGGATATCGGGGAATTTGTCAAAGAGCTTCAGAGAAGCCTTGATTTCATCAAACAGCATGATCCAAACAAGAAAGACTAGATTAGGGGATGCTCTTCTTTTTTCAGTTGTTTCTTCAAATGGAAAGACCTGCGGTGTATGGGGCATTGCCCATATTCCTGCAGGTTTTTTTGGTGTAACAGTGTAGGGTAGCCTTTGTGTATCTCAAACCCATATTGAGGCCATTTTGCCGCACACCGTACCATGAACCGGTCTCTCGCTTCTTTTGCCAAAATGGAGGCGGCCATGATGTTTGGGATTGATGCATCACCCTTGACAATGGTTTGCACCTGGCAGTGCAACGGGGGTTTTTGGTTTCCATCGACCTGGGCGATATCAACAGGAATCTGTTTGTCGAGCTTGGAGAATGCACGAGCCATGGCAAGGAATGTCGCTTGCAGGATGTTCAGCTTGTCTATTTCCTTGGCTGAAGCCCAGCCAATCGACCAGTAGGCTTTTTCCTTGATGATTTTTTCCGCCTTTTGTCGTTGCCTGGCGCTAAGTTTTTTAGAGTCATTGAGTACTTCAAGAGGAAAATCTTTGGGTAATATGACCGCTGATGCCGCTACAGGGCCCGCCAAAGGCCCTCTGCCGGCTTCGTCAATGCCGCATATACAGATTTCTTTGCTTCCTCTCTTGGAAAAAAGTTCACTATCCATTATTGCCCCCCACTGAAAAAACGGTATATAATCGGCCTATATTTCGTCAAGGATGGAGATGCCAGTTGTTTCTCAAAAGTTTGGAAATGCAAGGATTTAAATCTTTTGCCGAGAAAACCCACCTGGATTTCTCTGATGGCATCACGAGTTTGCTTGGCCCGAATGGATGTGGAAAAAGCAACATTGTTGACGCCATCAAGTGGGTTTTGGGTGAGCAGTCAACCAAGACCTTGAGGGCGGGGCGTATGGAGGATGTCATTTTCAATGGCACCGACAAACGGAAGCCGTTGCCTTTTGCTGAAGTCACTTTGGTGATCAACAACGAAAACCACATACTTCCCAATGATGCTACGGAACTGGAAATAAAACGAAGGATTTTTCGTAACGGGGAAGGTGGTGAGTATTATATCAATAGACAACAGGTCACTCTTCGTGAGGTAAGGGACCTGTTCTTTGATACGGGAGTAGGGAAAAGCGCTTATTCAATTCTTGAGCAGGGCAAGATTGACCAAATATTGCTGAAAAGTCCTGAGGAACGGCGTCTCATATTCGAGGAGGCCGCAGGAATATCGAGATTCAAGGCTCAGAGCCTTGAGGCCGAGCGCAAACTTGTAAAAACCGACGAGAATATCCAGCAAGTCGATATTATCCTGAAAGAGACGAAACGAACTTA
The DNA here is from genome assembly GCA_041670175.1 of Sphaerochaetaceae bacterium. Lineage (GTDB taxonomy): Bacteria > Spirochaetota > Spirochaetia > Sphaerochaetales > Sphaerochaetaceae > JBAXZS01. The sequence continues at coordinate 3,963 of JBAXZS010000064.1, forward strand.
TGAGACGAGAAAGTCGCAAGCGGAAAAGGCCATAAAGAGCAAGACTCTTCGTTCGGAACAGTTCAATCTCGAGGTAGAGGTCCAGCTTTCCTCATTAAAGGCTTTCTTAAAATTCCAGGATGAGCTGAATGAGCAGTTGATTAAGGCGCAGGATGAGTATGCCGCTCAGAAGGAAAAAACCAGGATAAATCAGGAAGAGATGGAAGGTATCCAACAGGAAATGAAGCAACATGGGGAGCAACGCCTGCAGATACAACTCAATCTCAAGGGGCTTGAAGAAACCCAGAATTCGCGAAATGACAAGCTTGATTATCTCACCCAGCGATTCAGGGAACTTTGCAAGCAAAAAGATGAGTACGAGCAAAGGGCACAGGCCATCAAGGAACATGTCGAGCGCGATCAGCAGGATATGGAGGATAAGCGGGCTTTGTCAGCTGATCTTCAAGAGAAGATAGACCTTCTTTGTGAAGGTATACAAAAGAACCAGATAGCTTACAAGAACACCAAGGATATGATTGCCCAGGAGGAGTCGCAGATTGCGGCGGGGGAGCTTGCCAGCATCAAACTTGATGAGGAACTTCAGGAACTGCAGGCCCGTCTTACCAGACTCACCGATGTCATCGTGGTCGAGCTTGACAGCAAGCTCAAGAGTTCAGGTTACCGCACAGAGGACAAGATGAAGGCACGTACGGCCTTCAACGAGAAACTGATAGCGCTGATGAAATCAGTCGAAGAACGTTCCGAGTTCCTTGGCAAACTCGTGCAGACGGAACTACCCTTTGGGGAGTTGGTGAAATCCCAGCAGTCATTTCAGCAAAAGACACTAGAGGATCTTCATCAGCTCAGTTCGTTGTTCGACCAGTATCTTGTCCATGAACCGACCTTTCTTGATGACCTGGTGGCTCCTCAGGGTATTATCACGGAGAAACATCATCTTGATCAGCAGATGAGCGATATCCATAGGCAGGTAGGTGATAACCGGGACAAGGTCTCTTATTTGCAGGAAGAACATAAGAGACTGACAGCTTCTTTGACCTCATTCCTTCAATCCATTAATGATCAGACGCTCTCCAAGACAGCCTATGAGGGGCAGCAGAACGCGGCAACCCAGCTTATCGGACAACTCAATCGTTCAATTACGGAACAGCAATATCAATATAGTGATGCTTTGAATGCGGGAAAAAATGCTGAGGAGCGAATCTTTGACACCCAGGATGATATTCGGAAGGTGGAAGAGGAATACAAACAGGTAAAGGGACAGATTGATGACTTGAATGCCCAGCTAGAGGAACAGATTGGCATTATCGAGGGGCAGACAGAGAGAATTCGCCATATGCAGGAGGAGCAGAGTGCTTCCTTCCAGCTTGCGCAAGACCTGCATACCAAGAAAGAGACCATTGGGGTGAAGATTGTCCAACTTCAGGAACAGATCAAGGAACTGTATACCAACTTTTTTGATAACTATGGCAAGAGTCTCAAGGAATATGAGAATAGGTTGGAGCAACCAATCGATGATTACCCGGTGCTCAAGAATCGTCTGGATGATATCAAGAAAGAGCTGAATGCGCTAGGAAACATCAATCAAATGGCCGAGGATGAGTTTAACGAGGTCCGTACCCAGTACGAATTTCTTACCAAGCAGATAGACGATCTGAACAAGGCAAAGGCTGATTTGTTAGGTGTTGTCCAGGAGATCAAGGTACGGAGCGAGCAGATGTTCAGCACGACATATAAACAGATATCTCAGAATTTCCAGGAGATGTTTCGTAGGCTTTTTGGTGGAGGACGTGCTGAATTGAAGTTGGTTGAGCCGGAGAATGTGCTGGAAAGTGGAGTTGATATCTTTGCGCAACCGCCAGGGAAAAAGCTTGTATCGTTGTCTCTTCTTTCCGGTGGGGAGCGTTCGATGACTGCTGTTGCGTTGCTTTTCGCCACTTATTTGGTTAAACCATCTCCTTTTTGTATCCTTGACGAGATAGACGCCGCATTGGATGACCGCAATATTGGTAATTTTCTTACTGTGCTTCAGGGATTCGCCCAGACGAGTCAGTTCATCATAATCACCCATAATAAGCATACGGTGCTCGGAAGCTCATCAATGCTTGGTGTCACCCAGATGGAGCCAGGGGTTTCCACGACCGTAAGTTACCGCTTGGAGCAGAAGGAAGGAAAACCGGTTGTCATGGATGATCAGGAACGTAAGATAGAATTCACTGATGAAGGAGTAGCAAAACCGATATAGCTTGACAGCTTAACCCTCGATGCGGTATAAGCTAATCGGTATAGGAATGTAATGTTTGATGCAATAAGTGAAAGGTTTTCCGGCATCCTCAGGGCTATGGCCGGTAAGTCCAAGATTACAGAGAAAAACGTAGAAGACGCCATTGAAGAAATTAAGGTTGCTTTGCTTGATGCGGATGTGAACCTCAGGGTGGTGCGTCGTTTTATTAATTCAACTTTGGAAGAAGCCAAAGGTGAGAAAGTGCTCAAGGCTGTAAACCCTGGGCAGCAATTTGTCAAGATTGTCTATGACAAGATGGTCGCGCTTCTTTCTGATGCTGATAACCAGAGGTTGTTGCTCAAGGGACCTGATACAACCACGGTGATCCTGATGATGGGATTGCAGGGCTCTGGTAAGACCACTACTGCGGCAAAGCTTGCCTTGCATCTTGCCAAAAACGGAAGAAGGCCTTTGCTTGTGGCCGCCGACCTTGTTCGACCCGCCGCAATCCTGCAGTTGCAGGTGCTTGGAGAGAAGGCCAATGTCCCTGTATTTACCATGGAGGGGCAGAAAGATCCCTCTTGTGTTGCCAAGGCAGCCTTCAAGTTCGCTCAAAAAGAGCAACTTGATGTGATGATTGTTGATACAAGCGGGCGTATGTATCTAGATGCCGCTCTTATGGATGAGCTCAAGAAGGTCCAACTTGCGGTGACTCCTGATGAAACCCTGTTTGTTGCAGATTCGATGACAGGCCAGAATGCGGTCACTATCGCGCAGGAGTTCGAGGACAAGATTGGTATCAGCGGGGTGGTTCTTACCAAGTTTGATAGTGACACTCGTGGGGGCGCAGCCCTTTCTTTGCGCGCCGTTGTAGGGAAACCAATCAAGTTTATTGGAAGTGGGGAGAAACTTGAAGATCTCCAGCCTTTTTATCCGGAAAGGATCGCCAGTCGCATTCTTGGTATGGGCGATGTCGTCTCCTTGGTTGAGAAGGCTCAGGAGAATGTGAGTGAAGAAGAGGCTCTGAAGCTTCAAGCCAAGATGGCCAAGAACACTTTCGACCTGCAGGATTATCTGGACCAGTTGAATTCCATGAACAAGATGGGCACAATGGATCAGATATTGGATATGATTCCAGGAGCAAAGGGTCAAGTGAGTCCTGATGATATCGACATGAGTCAGTTTGCCCAAGAGAAAGCGATTATTTTGTCTATGACCTATGCGGAAAGGCAAAACTATCGTATACTCGGTCCAGATAGACGAAAACGTGTTGCAAGAGGAAGCGGTACTGCGGTAAGCGATGTTAATCGTTTGCTTAAGCGCTTTGAGAAAATGCGGCTTACAATGCATAAGTTCGCTAAAAATAAAAAATACCAAGCTGCCATGCTAAAACAGATGGGTATGTAGAAAGATAGAAATTCGTGTAGGAGGAATTGTCGTGAGTACTAGCATGAGACTGAAACGTTTTGGAACCCAGAAAAGACCTGATTACCGTATCGTGGTTATGGATAAAAGGGCTCCTGCAAACAGCAAGACACTGGACGAGATTGGCCAGTATCATCCGCTCGCAGCTGAGGGCAAGCAAGTTGTTCTTGATGTCGAGAGGATTAAGGACTGGCTCGTAAAAGGTGCCCAGCCATCGGCGACTGTGAAGAGTCTGCTAAACAAGAATGGTATTCAGATTTCCAGAACGGTCCAGGACTAAGTCCAGGAGTAAGTTGTGGAAAAAGATCTTGTGGAATACATTGTAAAGAATCTTGTCGATGCCCCTGACCAGGTCAGTGTCAATGTGGTTGAGGGTGAAAAATCAACCATTTTGGAATTGAGAGTTGCAAGTGAGGATATCGGCAAAGTGATTGGCAAGCAGGGCCGGATTGCAAAAGCGATCAGAACTATTTTGAGCGCAAGCGCGACCAAGAGTGGCAAGCGTGCTGTATTAGAGATTCTTGACTGAACATGAAAGATTTGCTTGCGACTGCCGTTATTGGGAGTTCCTATGGGACTGCCGGTGAGGTAAAGCTTTATCCTAACAATGAGGATGATGATTATCTGAGAAAACTTCAGACAGTTGTTGTTATGTCTAGGAATGGAGAGCAGAAACAGGTGAATATCATTGCTTTCAGGGTGCTTGGCAAGCAGCTTTTGGTGAAGTTCGAAGGATATGAGAATCCTGAATCAGTCAAGGCTCTTGCCGGTTGCCAGATACTGGTGGAGCGGTCCGATGCCTATCCCTTGAAGAAAGGGCAGGTATATGTCGCCGACCTGCCTGGCTGCACGGTTTTATATCAGGGTAGGGAAGTGGCGAAGGTCCTTAATGCCATAGATGGTTCCCAATCTTTGCTTCTTGAGGTGGTTACCCCGGATGGGGTGTCCCATATGGTGCCATTCATGAAGCAATTTGTCGGAACCGTGGATGTTGGGGCAAAGACCATAGAACTGAAAGTTGATTGGGTGTTGACATGAAAATAACCGTCTTGACTCTTTTCCCTGAAATGGTTGAGCCTTTTTTTACTAATTCAATTATGAAGAGGGCTGTGGAAAGTGGCAAGGTAAGTTATCGGATTATCAATTTCCGGGATTTTGCTGTCGACCGGCATAAAAGTTGTGATGATGTTCCCTTTGGCGGAGGAGCAGGAATGGTGCTTAAGTGCGGGCCTCTTGACAAGGCCCTTACAAGCATCGATGCCCATAAGGCCAGGGTGGTGTATGCTTCCCCTAGCGGGAAGCGGTTTACTCAGGCCTGCGCCTTGGATTTCAGCAAAGAACAGGAACTGGTCTTTATCTGTGGTCATTACGAAGGTTTGGACCAGAGGATTATCGATACTTGGGTTGATGACGAGATCTGCATCGGGGATTATGTGATTAGCAGTGGAGAGATTGCCACTTTGGTAATCATTGATGCTGTATATCGCTTGTTGGATGGAGTGATCGCCGCCGCTTCATTGGAAGAAGAGAGTTTCTGCGGGGGTTTACTTGAATATCCTCAATATACCAGGCCTGAAACCTATTGCTCAAACAGGGTGCCTGATGTATTATTGAGCGGTCATCACGCCAACATTTGCCAGTGGCGGATGAGAAAACGACTGGAGAAGACGTTGTCCAACCGGCCGGAGCTTTTGGAGACGGCATCTTTGGATGTGAACTCCAGGAAGATTTTAAACGAGCTTATAGAACATAGTGCGAAGGGGACCGAAGACAATGGACGAAGTTAAGACTACTGAAGAAGTAAAGAAAGAGACAGTTGTTGCAAAGAATGTTGGCAAGAAAGACGTCATCAGGGCGATTGAAGCCGAGCAGATGAAAGAGAATGCTGAGAACTTTAGTGTTGGAGATACGGTAAAGGTGTACTTCAAGATTGTTGAAGGTGCTACTGAGCGTGTCCAGATTTTTGAAGGGCTTGTCATTGCCAAGAAGAATGGAGGAATCAGAAAGACCTTCATGGTGCGGAAGATTTCTTATGGTGTTGGAGTTGAGAGAATCTTCCCCATGCACTCGCCCCGTATCGAGAAAGTCGAGGTGATTCGTAGAGGCCGTGTCAGGAGAGCTAAGCTTTATTATGTCAGAGGAAAACTCGGCAAGCATGCCAAGGTCAAGGAACTTATTGTCAAGCAGAATGCCTAGGCAGGTTTTTCTCTTTGCTTCCCCCATCAGGATATAATCCTTTTGGGGGTTGTTTGTTTTTATTATTGCAGTTGCAAAATTTCTTCAATTAGGCGACAATATGCGTGGAGGAATTAGATGGATTCTAATTTTCGTGGACAACGGAATTCCAGCAAGAACAGAAATAAGCACCAAGGGCATGGTAAGACAAATAGCAATCAGAATGATAGCCATCGTACTCTTAGTGCCAAAGAGTTGCTTTTGCCTCAGAAGCGTCCTCCTCATCACAGTAATCTTCCCCTTGATGTAGTCAAGCATATCAATGAGCCTTTGGAGACGTGTCATCTTTGTGGCCAGGTGATTCAGAATATTGCGGAAGCCATAACAGATGCTGAAGGGAAATATTGTCATTTTGATTGTGTCATCGAGCAGCTGAAGCATACGGAATCCTTGACAGAGAAGCAGTCGGTGAGTTATGTTGGTTCAGGTTGTTTCGCAGTGGTGGAGAGGCAGGAGAACGGGTCATATACGATTGTGAAACGGATTGTGTATGAGAAACCAGAAGTGTTCAGTGCGATGAAGAAGTATGTTGAGGCAGTGAAAGTCATATGAGTGATAAGCATGTTGCAATGCTTCCCGGGTCTTTCGACCCCCCCACTTTTGGTCATATTGATATCATCCAGCGAAGTGCGCGACTTTACGATAAGCTTTATGTTGTCGTGGCGGATAATGTTGCAAAAAAATGTCTCTTCAGTGCGGAAGAGAGGAAACGGATGCTGATTTCTCTCTTAAGTTCTTTTGATAACATTGAGGTTGTGTCTTACCGAGGTCTGGTGGTCGAGTTCGCAAGGGCAAATAGCATTGGGGTCATGATCCGCGGGGTCAGGGCTTTGGTTGATTTTGGATAT
>JBAXZS010000065.1:0-10574 GCA_041670175.1 Sphaerochaetaceae bacterium
AGTTGGACATCGGAAACAGTTTCTTTTGTTTGTTATGGGTTTGTGTGTGCTTTTGTGTATCATCAATCTTCTGATTGATGGATTGCTCCATAGTCCCAATTTCCTTGTAAACAACCAAGGTTGCGATTTATCCATTCCATTCGATTTGACCCTTGATGGGCGTTTTTTGGCAACAACAAGGTTGCCTTATAAGGTAAATCAAAATCTAAGAAGCAAAGAGCTGGTTCTTGCCGGGACTCTTCCTCAGACGTTTCCGGCGAGAACTTCATATCTCCATTATCGAAGTTCGGATTGCAAACTGGCAGTTCAAGTCGATGGAGTACAAATCTATTCATTCGGAGAAAAAAAACAGTTCTGGAAAACTCCCAATTATGGGGGTGCGTATGACCATTTTATCCCGCTTCCGCCCGACAGTGAGGGAAAGTCAATACGTATCAGCATGACTTTTGCCTCTGATAATCCATTTAATAGCAGTATTAGGAATATTGACATAGGTAATGAAGGTTATGTGTTCAATAAGGCCTTTTCACCTACCTTTGGTTCTTTGTTTTTCGGTCTAGAACTTATTATCCTGGCATTGTTGTTTTTTTTCCTTGTTTTTTTTGTTCATAATAAAAAAAGTCACAGGGACTTGTTATCGTTTTCCCTTCTGCTTGCCTGTCTGGGTGTATGGGTCTTCTCACAGGGCTTCTCACGGCAGATAATGGGATTCTCAAATCCCGCCATTGCCATGGACTTTAGTTTTATCTCGTTGTTCTCGTTACCTTTGTGCCTTTACTTCTATTTGGTGAGTAATTATGAGGTGCCAGCTATCCATCGTTTTCTCACTGATTTTGCGTTGCTCTTTCCGGTTTTATACCTTTTTTTTGGTTTGTTGCAGTTTTATGGGATTCCTACAGTAAATTTTCTCATCCTTATGGGTGTGCTTGTCGTTCTCTTCACGTTTGTCTTATTGGTGTATTGTCACATTGCCTGTAGGCGAGGGAACAAGGAACTTGCCTCTTTTGTATGGGCTTTGTCTTTTATCTTCCTCTCAGCTCTTCTGGAGGAGATCCTTCTCATTTTTAGAATTAAGATCACCAAGGTCTCCCTGTTGCATCTGGGAATGAGCATTGCAGGACTTTTCTTCTTCATTAGGACCATGAACAATCTTGTCCAGAACAAATATGACGAATCCAAGGAAAAACTTCTCCATGAACTGGCATATAAGGATTATTTGACGGGAATTGGAAACAGGACGGCCTATGAAAGATATCTGGATACGCTGCAGGCAAGGAAATTCCCTTGTGGTATTTTGATGTTTGATATCAACAACTTGAAGATGGTGAATGATTCATTCGGGCATGAGAAAGGCGATGAGTTGATTAAAGACTACAGCAAGGAAATACAAAAACTTCTTCACAGGAACGCCTCGTTATATCGCATTGGTGGCGATGAGTTTGTCGCTATTTTTCCTGGTGCGACACAAGAGGAATTCAAGTCGATTGAACAAAAAATCAAGGCTTATTTCATGGTTCCTCAATTTGGGTTTGGACTTGCCATTGGAGAACAGTATTACACCGCGGCTTTGTTTGAGAAAATTCGTGATGCCGTGCGAGTCGCTGATGATCATATGTATCTGGACAAAAAACACTCACGAACCTAGGTTTTCTTTTGCAATGGCAAGCATCAGTTTAATGCGGTTCTCCTGGTTGACATGGCTTGCCGAAGGGTCGTAATCGATGGGAACGATATTTGCATTGGGTGCGAGGCCCCTCACCGTACGGATCATCCCTTTTGCACAAATATGATTCGGCAGGCATCCAAAGGGCTGGGTGCAAATGATGTTGCTATAGCCGTTGTGAATCAGCTCAAGCATCTCGGCGGTCAGCAACCAGCCTTCCCCCATCTTCACCCCATAATCAAGGACCCCTTTATCATAGGCCTTTGTCTTCTTGTAGGAGGCAGGAGGCAAAAAACATTTTTGTCCTCCCATTATGGAAAGTTCCATTGCCTCCACCTTGAACATCTGCCTTAAAAGAAATTGGGTGATGATTGTGGAAAAAAACCTTCCTCCGTAATAGGTGCGATCAAGTTTTGCGTTATCTGAACCATAATACAGAAAATCCATAATTGGTGGAATCATGACCTCACAGCCTTGTTCTTCCAGAAATTGTTGTAGGTGATTGTTGCCAAGAGCAGAATACTTCATATAGATTTCACCTACGATTCCCACTTTGATCTTTTGGGTTTTTTCCATTGGAATGGATGCGAATTCCTTGACTATCTGCTCAAGGTTCCTTCTCATCGCCCAGCCAATATAGCCTCGGTTCCTGGCAAACTTATTTCCGAGGATCTTGATCCATTTCTCAATTAAGGCATCGGTATCCCCTTTATGGATTTCATAGGGGCGTGTCTGATTCGAGACCATCATCAATACATCACCATAGACAAAACTACAATAGGCATGTATAAGCATAAATGGGGTAAGCCGAAACCCGGGATTGTTGTCCATGCCTTTAAAATTCAAGCTAATGACGGGAATAAAATCCATCTTGCATTTTTCCAATGCCTTATGAAGTAAGAAAATGTAATTGCTTGCGCGGCAACCTCCCCCTGTCTGGGTAATTATCAAGGCGACCTTATGCACATCATACTTCCCGCTATCCAAGGCATCAATGAACTGCCCTATGACCAATTGGGCGGGATAACATATATCGTTGTGGACATATCTCATTCCTTCTCGAATGACATTCGGACCACGATTGGTGAGCATCTCCGTCTTATACCCATAATTGATGAAGACTTCCTTGACTAAGGAGAAATGTATGGGGCACATATCAGGAATGAGCAAGGTGTAATCCTTTTTCATTTCTTTGGTAAATGAAGCTATCATTTGTTTCTCTCCTCAAGTGCGCTGAGCAGACTCCTCAATCGAATCTTCACAGCTCCCAGGTTTGTTATCTCATCAATCTTGATCTGGGTATAAATCTTATCCCCTTCCCGAAGAATGGAACGTATCTCGTCAGTGGTGACCGCATCAAGGCCGCAACCGAAACTCACTAATTGCACCACCTGCATATCATCTTGGTCCAGGGTGTACCGGGCAGCATCGTACATTCTTGCATGGTAAGTCCACTGGTTGAGCACCGTCCTTTTTTGTTTTGGCATCTTGTATGCGAGACAATCCTCGGAGATAACGGCACAGTTGCACTGGAGCATCAACGTATCGATACCATGGTTGACTTCCGGATCGTTATGATAAGGCCTTCCTACAATAACCAGGATAGGCATCTTGTCCTTGCGGGCCCTCTCGATGATTTCCTCCCCCCGCTTTTTCACTGCTTCTTGGTAGGCATCATATGCCTGATAGGCTTTTTTTGAGGCGAGCCTTATCTCTGAGTTTGAGAAAGTACCATATTTCTTTAGGATGACTGCGATACGTTTGGTGAAGAAACGATGGTCAAAGAGCGCTACATAGTCACTGATAAGGGTAAGTTCCCCGTTCAGTATCTGGGGAATATTATGCTTGAGCACCTCAGGGTAATAGGCGACGACAGGACAATTGAAATGATTATCCCCTTTCTCCTCATCAATGTTATAGCTTGAGCATGGATAGAAAACGGTCTTGACCCCTTCATCAAACAGACTTTGGATATGACCATGCACAAGCTTTGCCGGATAGCAAATCGTATCGGAGGGAATGGTCGCCTGCCCTTTAAGATAGGTTTCCCGTGTGGATTGTTCGGAGGTGACGACTTCGTATCCCAGCGTTGTGAAGAACGTATACCAAAAGGGAAGAAGTTCCCAAAAACTGAGTACCAAGGGAATACCTATTTTCCCTCTTGATCCCGCCCTTGACTTGAATTGCTTCATGTATTGCTGCTTGAAAGCGACGATATCCAAGGTCGTCGGATCGCTGATAAACGTCTCAGGCTTTACAATACGGTCACATTTATTACCACTGATCATTTTACGATCATGATCGAACAGATTGATAGTAAGCTGGCAGTGATTGGTGCATCCCTTGCAGAGGATTGACTTGGTCGTATGCGAGAAGGCTGTCAGTTCCTGAAGATTCAGCATGGTCCTTTCCCTGGGAGCCTTCTCGTGCATCTTCTTGGCGTACAACGCACAACCGTAAGCGCCCATAAGACCCGCCTGGTCAACTCGTACAACCTCACTCTTGAGCTCAAGCTCAAAAGCCCTTAGCACCGCATCGTTGAGGAAGGTGCCTCCTTGGACAACGATATGTCTTCCCAAGGATAGCGCGTCAGTTGAACGGATGACCTTGTAAAGGGCGTTCTTCACCACACTGATGGCTAGCCCGGCAAAGATATCCGAGACGGAGGCCCCGTCCTTCTGAGCCTGTTTTACCTGACTGTTCATAAAAACAGTACATCGTGATCCAAGATCGACTGGACGCTTGGATTGCAAGGCCAGCTTCGCCGCATCCTCGCTGCTGTAACCAAGAGCTTGGCTAAAAGTCTGGAGGAAGGAACCGCATCCGGAAGAACAAGCCTCATTAAGAAAGATATTGTCGATAACCCCGTCCCGGATCTTGAAACACTTGATATCTTGCCCGCCGATGTCAATGATAAAATCAACATCACTCATAAAGGTTCTCGCACTGATGAAATGGGCGGCGGTCTCAACGATGGAATACTCAAGATTGAAGGCGTTTTTGATTAATTGCTCCCCATATCCCGTACTGCATCCTTTCTGCAACTTGACATTCGGATAGGAGGACTGGACATAGGCGAGGAATGAACGAACAGCCTCCACGGGATTGGCATTGTTGTTCTCATAGCGGCTATAAAGAAGATTGCCCTCTGTGTCGATGACACATTCCTTGATGGTGGTGGAACCACTGTCAATACCGACGAAGGCATCACCACAATAGGTACCGATGTCCTTGGTCCTGAGTTTTGCCTTCTCATGTCTTGCCTTGAACTGGTCAAGTTCCTCCTTGTTTGAGAAAAGTGGCTGCAGGCTGGTATAATTACCTTCATTGGTGTATTGCTGGAGCATGGTCTCAAGTTCTTTGTACGAGATCCTTTGTTGCCCGGGGGTCAATGCCGTTCCTAATGCAACAAAGTACAAAGAGTTCTCAGGACAAAGCCCTACGATTTTAAGTGTCTTGTCAAAACAGAACCTTAATTGGGGCAGGAATGTCAAAGGTCCTCCAAGATACACCACATTTCCCTTGATAGGTCTTCCTTGTGCGAGCCCTGTGATGGTCTGGTTGACCACACTATAGAAAATGGAGAGTACGATGTCGCTTTTTTTAGCACCTTGATTCACCAGAGGCTGGACATCGCTTTTTGCAAATACTCCGCATCGGCTGGCGATGGTGTATGTCTGCGTGGCTTCCTTGGCCAAACCATCCAGCTCGTCCTGTCCGACATTCAGCAAGGTCGCCATCTGGTCGATGAAAGAACCTGTCCCCCCTGCGCACGTCCCATTCATACGGACTTCAAGGTTATCTCCTAGAAAAAGAATTTTCGCATCCTCTCCTCCAAGTTCAATAACCACATCACTTTGAGGAAGATAATGCAATATCGCATTTCGTGTTGCATAGACTTCCTGGACAAAACTCAATTTGAGATTTTGAGCAAGGCCCATGCCCGCGGAACCTGAGACGGAGAAATCGAAATCCTCTCCATCAAGGTAGGGTTTGAGTTCCTGCAATAATTTCAACGCCGTCTCGGGTATCTGGGAATAATGGCGTACATATTGCTTGAAAACCAGATTCCCCGTTTCATCAAGCAAAGCGCATTTCATTGTGGTGGACCCCACATCCAATCCTAGTCTCACGATTACCTTCCTAATTCCTGCCCATGGACATCAAAATCAAAATACGTGGTTTCATTAACCGCTTTTTCCAGCAGGCTCTCTATTCCCATCGCCTTGTAATGCGCAATCTCAGTCGCTTTATCAGGACGTACCAAGGGGTGTCTGGGACTGAAGATGACACAACAATCCTCATAGGGGAGGATGGAAGTCTCATAGGTGCCGATTTTCTGGGCGATATCCATTATCTCCTGTTTTTCCATACCGACCAGGGGACGAAGGACCAGACGCTCACTCATGCTATCACTGAAAGACATGCTCTCCAGTGTCTGGCTTGCAACCTGGGACAAGGCTTCGCCGGTGACAATGGCCGTCGCTTCCTGTTTCTCTGCAATTTTATTGGCGACCGACATCATGCTCGCGCGGAACATCAGTGTGTGCTCATCCTCCAGACTGTGATCCTTTATCCAAAGTTGCTGTTCAGTGAAGGGAACGACAAACAATCTCATTCCCTGGTTGAAGGGAGCGAGCAGGCTGGCAAGTTTTTTCACCTTGTCCAAGGCCAGTTCACTGGTATAAGGATAAGCATGGAAATATATCGCCTCGGTCTTCAATCCACGGCCAGCCATCTTATAGCAGGCGACGGGACTGTCAATGCCACCTGAGAGCAAAAGCATGGCTTTTCCCGCTGTCGTACAGGGAAGACCGCCGGGACCCGATTGAGGAGAGGTGTATAGGTACGCCTTGTCACGGATTTCACAATAAAGATATTTGTCAGGATGATGGACATTTACTTTCATCTCTGGATAGGTATCAAGGACAACGCCGCCAAGCTCGCAATTAATTTGGTAACTTGTCATGTCAAAACGTTTGTCGGAACGGCAGGTCTCAACCTTGAAGGTCCCCTTACCGTCCTTGAAGGGTTCGTCAAGGATAAGGGAACGGACTTCATTCCTGATGGCTTCCATATCCTTTAGGCAACTCACACATTTGGAGAAACCAACCACTCCAAAGGTGGTCGTGAAAGCAGATTGTAAAACAGGGAGGGGACATTCGTTGCTAATCTCGAAATACAATCTTCCTTTTTGCTTGGACACATTACTTCTATAAGGTTTGAGTTTTGCTTTGATGTTTTGTTTGAGTCTTTTTTCAAAGAAACCACGATTGAGACCTTTAAGGGAAATCTCCCCTAAACGGACGAGATACAGGGTAGCGTTTTCCATGTTTTTTTACATCCTGATGAGTTGTCGAATTGTAGTGCAAAGTTGCTGTGCTTGCTCGACGGTCGTATCATATCCAAAAGAAAGCCTGATGCTTCCTTTTGCAATTGAGGGGGGGAATTTCATTGCAGAGAGAACATTTTCAGCTTTCTGCTTTGCATTGTTAGAACATGCCGAGCCGGAGGAGACACAACAGTTCTGGTCATAAAGCATACGGGTAAAAACCTCGCTCGGGAACTTATTGGTTGAAATATTCAGTATATAAGGAGAGCTGTTCTCCTTCGGGGTTAGGATGTTCACCACTTCGCCAAGTGAGGCTCTGACCAAGGCGTTGATCTCCTGCGCCCTTTGCTGATGTTCGTCAAACCTGTCAAACGCATCCTTGATCGCGACAGTCATGGCTTCAATCGCAGGAAGATTCTCGGTTCCCGGACGAAGGGATCGCTCCTGCTCCCCTCCTTGGGAAAGTGCGACAAGGGAAGAATCAGTGTTGTACAACAGTCCAATCCCTCTCGGCCCTTGCAACTTATGGGCACTGAATGCGGCACTGTCGACCCCGAGCTTGGTAAGATTGAAATCAACCTTGCCAAGAGCCTGTGTGGCATCGGTGTGCACATGGATCTTTCTTCCTGTCCTCATTTGGAAATTTCTGACCACTTGTACCAGTTCTTCCACCATCTGCACCGTTCCAAGCACATTGTTGACCAGCATGCAGCAAACCAGCCTGGTCTGGTCAGACAAGGCTGATTCCAGTTGCCTTGGATTGATAAAACCCCGTGGGGCATCCAAGGATACCACATCCCAGCCTTTTTCCCTCAAGAGACGTTCATAACCACGTACCGCATTATGCTCGATGGAGGGGATAATCACGCTTTGACTTTTGGGGGCCCAAAGTAGATTCTGCAATATGATCCCATTCGCTTCCGTCGCTCCACTGGTGAAGGTCAACGTGCTGGCTGGTACCCCAAGATATCGTGCAATCTCATTTCTATCATCCTCAAGCCGTTGCTTGGCTTTTTGCCCCTCGCGATGCAAAGAAGAGGGATTCGCCCAATATTCTTCCGAAACTTTGTCATAGGCGGCAAGAGCCACTTCACTGATTTTTGTTGTTGCGGCGTTATCAAAATAAAGCATTGAATTCATTATCCCCAATTGTCTCCAATTTACCTATTTTGTGCAATATGGCAAGCGTTTTCTCCATCTTGTAACATAAATCGTAAAATGGTAAAAATCAGATATGAATAATCTTTGGACAATCACCCTTGCCAATGGCAAGCAGACTTCTGTTTTGCTTGCTTCCGATCTCAAGGACCTAAGTGACCATCTTGGTAGCTATGGTCGGAATGTATTATGGGTTTTTGATACAAATACTGCAAACCTGTTCAAGCAGCTGCCTCCTTCAAATGTTGTGTTAGAAAGCGGGGAGGGAAATAAGAACATGGCTTCCCTTACTCGAATATTATCCACGGCTCTGGATCAAGGGCTGGCCCGGGATAGCAGGATTATCGGCTTTGGGGGAGGGGTCGTTTGTGATGTTGCAAGTCTTGCTGCGTCTTTGTATATGCGTGGCTGCCAGCTCACCCTGGTTCCCACCACACTCCTTTGCATGAGCGATGCCTGTCTAGGAGGCAAGACCGCCATCGATTTTGAGGGGCAAAAGAATCTGATTGGTTCTTTCTATCCTGCCGGGGAAATTCTACTGTGCATGGATACACTTCGTACTCTTAATGAAAATGAATTTATCAACGGGCTTGCCGAAGTGATAAAACATGCGCTCCTGAGTGAGAACACGGACCTGTATAAATTGCTTCTTACCCATAAAAACAAAATCCTTGACAGGGATCCTGAAACGATAACAAAATTGGTTTCCTTGTCATTGATGGTAAAAAGACATTTCATCGAGGAGGACCCGACCGAGACAAAAGGCATTAGGCAAATGCTCAACCTTGGGCATACTTTTGGACATGCCTTGGAATGCAGCACCCATTTCACTTCCTTCAGTCATGGGCAAAGCGTGGCCTGGGGAACCTGCCGGGCCATCGAGGCAGGGATAAGCCTTGGAATTACAGATACCGCCTTCGGCCTTGGCGCCATCAAGCTTTTCAAAAGCTTTGGCTACCAGATTGATTACAAGATTGGACGAGGGGACTGGCTCAGCTTCAGCCAGCATTTGGCCCATGACAAGAAAAAAATAGCAGGTGAGGTGCTTTTTATCATTCCTGTCAAACAAGGAGAGATGAAGCTTCAGAGCCTGGATATCAATCTGGTTCAGAAGCTTGTCATCTCCCGTCCTTATTAGTCCGCTAATTTCAGGAGTCTGGAATAATACTTGTTGACCTCAATCTCCATGTCTTCCAACTTTGATTGTTTCAGGTTTTCTTGCAATTGCCCCAAGTAGAACAAAGTGGTATCGAGGGCATCAAAGAAATCCTTGTTGAAGGAAAAACGGTAGTAATCGTTGTTTCCCTCAAGTTGGACAAAACCAAGGGAATGCCTGTCCTTTTTGCTCTTGCAGAAGTTAAGCAGGTTGTCAAGTTTCCCGAGGAGGATACTCATATCCCCATCAAGTGGAAAAGTTCCGGAGGGAGGAAAATCCATGATGGGTTTGTTAATCTGTAATTTTCCGCACAAGTCAAGCAGTGAGAAGAACTTGTCGCCCAAATGAACATAATAGCCCTGATACGACAGACAGGCGCAGAAGTTCTTGGGACGTTTGGAGGCCTTCCCGTTGATTTCCGTAAGGTAATCCAAATCCTCAAGAGGAATAACCGCACAAATCTTGTCCTGCCTCTTCCCAAGCTCAATCGTGGGATAGCTCCTACGATACACCTGGATGACAGCATTGCTTTTTTTCTTGTTGTCCCTGAAATCGCCCTCAACAGGCCTGCTGGCCCTGTCCTCGACCTGCAAGGTGGGTTTTGTCTGGTTGAGTTGCTCATAAAGTCCCGGATGGATCTCATCCAACCATTCCTTTTGCAAAGGACTGACCGAACGGGCATACATCCTGCTTGTCTGGACTATCTCACCTGCAATGATGAACTTCGGCAACGTCCTGAAGTAAGCTGAACCAGGATGAAGGAAAATCATATCCGCGGTAAGGGACTTGTAGATGTTCCTTTCTTTCTTTATACAAATATATTGCAGCAATCCGCTTGCAATGCAAACCAAGAACTCTTTTGCAGTCCCATTGCCAGAAAGCGTGAAACCGATATCTGTGCAAATCTGTCCAAGTTGCTCGCTTACATGCACAATCTCCTGCATGCTTTGATAATCAAGGTAGTATTTTATACAAAATCTTTGTTTTTCTTCATTGGTGGCATTTTTTGTATACCGTTCAAACACATGCAGATAGGTTACGAAATCACCATATTGGCTGTCAGCGAAATTCTGTTGGGCAAGTCGTGCGAGATCCTCTTCCCCTGCAGGAAACAAAAAAGGAGTCTTGCAGGAAATAAAGGCAACAGCGATGAGAACTTGCTGAAGCACATCAGGATAATGAATCAGGGATTCCACAATAACCCTGCTGTGACGGGGAAGCAAAGGGAAGCGGCACATCAGCTCTCCAATGTTGGTAAGTTGCCG
>JBAXZS010000066.1:0-10563 GCA_041670175.1 Sphaerochaetaceae bacterium
AGGTGTTGAGGATATCATAATTCTGGAACGTTCTCATCAGCTTGGGGGTATCCTGAACCAATGCATCCATAATGGGTTTGGATTGCATACCTTCAAGGAGGAGCTGACCGGGCCGGAATATGCGCAGAGGTTCATCGATCAGGTTGAAGAGGCAAAGATTCCCTACCTGTTGGATACCATGGTCCTTGATGTGCAGAGCCACAAGGTGAGTTATATCAATAAAAATGAAGGTATGGTCACCATTGGGGCGAAGGCTATCGTGCTTGCCATGGGATGTCGTGAACGTCCTCGAGGGGCGTTGAATATTCCTGGGTATAGGCCCGCCGGTATCTATTGTGCGGGAACTGCACAACGACTGATGAACATCGAAGGTTACAAGGTCGGTTCCAACGTGGTTATCCTGGGTAGTGGCTATATTGGTCTGATTATGGCCCGCCGGCTTACCTTGGAAGGTGCGAAGGTCCAGGTAGTGGCCGAACTGATGCCCTTCTCCGGTGGTTTGAAGCGAAATATCGTTCAGTGTCTGGATGACTATGATATTCCTCTGAAGCTTTCCCATACCGTGATTGGAATCGAAGGGAAAGAACGTGTCACCGGCGTTACCCTTGCACAAGTCGATGACCAGAGAAAACCAATTCCTGGTACTGAGGAGCATTATGAGTGCGATACTTTGTTGCTCTCTGTTGGCCTGCTTCCTGAGAATGAGTTATCCCGCAATGCCAAGGTCCGCATCAGCCCTGTGACCAATGGTCCTGTCGTCGATGATACCATGCAGACCAGTGAGGATGGTATTTTTGCCTGTGGCAATGTGCTCCATGTGCATGATTTGGTCGACTACGTGTCGGAGGAAGCTTCGTTGTCTGGAAAGAATGCCGCTTTGTATGTATTACAGGGCAGATTGGAAAAATGTGAGATTCCCCTGATGGCGACCGACGGGGTGCGGTATACTGTTCCACAGACCATTGATGTGAAGACGATGGCCCCCTTGGTGACGGTTCGTTTCCGTGTCGGGAATGTGTTCAAGAATCGCTCTGTCAGTGTATATTACGATGACAAGCGTATCATGTGCATAAAAAAGAAAGTGCTAGCCCCTGGGGAGATGGAACAGGTTATACTCCAGAAGAAGAGCTTTGAAGCCTATCCTGAGCTCAAGCAGATAACCATCAAGATTGAGGAGGCGTAAGATGAGCAAGAAAGAATTGACCTGTATCGGCTGCCCCCTTGGTTGCAGTCTGACGGTGGATTTTGATGATGAGAGACATGAGGTGATTTCCGTAACAGGAAACAGTTGTCCCACAGGGGACAAATACGCCCGGAAGGAGACCACAAATCCGACAAGGATTGTTACGAGCAGCATTCCTGTCATTGGAGGCACCATGGCCATGGTCTCTGTGAAGACCAGGACTGATGTACCTAAAAGCCAGATTTTTGCTATCATGAAGGAAATTCATCAGACCAAGATAAAAGCCCCTGTGCATATTGGAGATGTGCTTGTACATGATTGCGCACATACTAAAGTGGACATTGTGGCTACAAGGAATGTCGATGCAGCAAGATAAGGCCGAGTTAGTCAATTCGTGTGAGCACTTTGTGCTGGATATGGATGGCACCTTCTACTTAGGTGACACTATTCTCGATGGAAGTCTGGAATTCCTCAGGAAAGTGCAGGAAACGGGAAGGGACTTCATGTTTTATACGAACAATTCCTCAAAAAGCCCTGAGGTATATATCCAGAAGCTCAGGAAAATGAATTGCTTCATCACCCGTGACCAGATAATGACCAGCGGGGATGTGACCATCGCGTTTCTCAAGGAGAGGTATCCAAAGGAGAAAGTGTATCTTGTGGGTACAGAACCCTTGGTCCGTAGCTTTAGGGATGCGGGCATCGAATTGGTTGAGAGTGATGCCCGGATAGTGGTTATCGGATTCGACACCACTCTTACATATGAGAAGCTTTCCAAAGCCTGTGATTTTATCCGTAACGGGGCTCTTTTTCTGGCAACTCATTTGGATATCAATTGTCCTGTGGAAGGTGGGTTTATTCCTGATGTCGGTTCTTTTTGTGCTCTTATCACTCTTTCAACAGGAGGAAAGAAGCCTCGGGCCCTTGGGAAACCAAATGCCGAGACTGTGGAAATGATTGTCACCCACACCGGATGGAAGAAAGAGACGATAGCTTTTGTTGGTGATCGAATCTATACCGATGTCGCCACCGGGGTGAACAATGGGGCGAAGGGCCTTTTGGTTCTCAGTGGAGAAGCCGATTGGGAAACCGTACGCCAGTCAGATATCAAGCCTGATGGGATTTTTACCGATCTCGGGGAGATTGGCTCGTACCTGAAATAGGGAAAGCATATGAGAGGAATTCCCTCACCGCTTCTTTCCGTTTTGAATTCTCCGGTACCAAAAGGTAGTATTTTTCCTTGAGTTTCCGGCCTTGGATGAAACGGCTGGTTGTCATGTCTATTGCGACGGCCTCATACTTGTGGTTCCCATCCTTTCCAAAATACAGACAGGGGATCAAGTCGCCTCGTGTGAGATTTCGCAGATCTTCAAGTGCGAATCCTTCAAGATAGTGCAGCATCAAAGGCTCTGTGGTGACAAGGAAATCCAATTCTTTGGCTGAGGTGTAGGCGACTATCTTGCTCGCACTTGCTGTGACATAGTCCTTGGAAGAACCCAGATCCAAAAAGAGGCTGTCTTCAAAAATGACTTTTCTGTTTCCTGTGAGGTCCAGATAATTCTCGTAATCATCTATCATCTGTTTTGCAGGAAAGAGATTGTATTCATCATTGGTGAAGAAACCCTGTAAAACGATGGTACTTTTTAGATGAATAAGGAAATCAAGTAAGATGGCCAGGACGAGTAACATCAACAAAGTTTTGGATAACAGGACTCGGGATTTTTGTTTCACAGTATGCTAGTATATGCAAAAAGGAAAGGAAAACCAATGTTCAAAGGCCCGTTTGATCCGGAAAACAAATTTTGGTCGTTCATGAACAAGATTACTGACTTGTTCTTTTTGGCTATCCTTTGGTTTTTGTTTTCCATTCCCCTTGTTACTATTGGAGCTTCGACTGTCGCCCTGTTCCATTTTACTCTTAGACAGGTGGACGACACCGAGGGATATGCTTTTCGTTCCTTTCTGCAGGCTTTCAAGAAAAACTTCTGGCAAGCGACTGCGCTTTGGTTTTTGTTTCTTGTATGTCTTGTTTTCTTTATCGCTGATTACCATGCTTTGTTTTCCTACCGTTTTCCTTCGGTTATCCAGGTAGGGCTTTTTTCTTTGGTCACGGCTTTGGCATTACTCTCTCTGATATTGTTTTGTTATGTGTTCCCCTTGATTTCCTGCTTTCATGTCTCCGTGAGAAAAGCTTTGGGAGATGCATTGGTGATGGGTGTGTCCAATATCGGCTATACCACTGTGATACTCAGTGTCTATTGCCTGTCACTTTGGGTCAGCAGCCGCTTTCCCTATCTGAGCATATTCTTCATGGCTCTGGCCCTGTTTCTTGATTCATATCTGTACAAAAAGGTTTTTAGCAGATATCTGGCCTAGGGACACTTGTGGTCTTGCGAATCACCAGTTGGTTGCGGAACTCAACACGGGTTATCGAATGATTGTCCTCATTTTTGTGCTCGAGCTTTGCTTGCATAAGGGAGAATGCGCTTTGACCTCTCTGGTTGATGAAATGGTCTATTGTAGTAAGAGAGACCCCTTGGAATTGCGAAGGATAGATGTTATCGAAACCGCATATACTGTAATCCCTTGGTATTTGATACCCTTGTTGCAAAATCTGGTCCATAACCCCATATGCGACCATGTCATTGATAGCAACGATAGCGGTGATTTCCTTGTGTGTCTCTAAGCAGGTCTTTGCCAGTTGCATTCCCACTTGGTGCTCTATCTCGACAGTGGACAACTCTGTCTCTGGATTGACTTCCGAACAAAGAAGGGCAACCTCCCCTTCCGGACAAAGCTGTTTATAACTATCCTGAAGTCCCTTGAGCCTCAACACCCGGGAGCTGTGCTGGTTATTAAGCGACGTGGACACATAACACACCTTCTTGTGTCCTAATTCAATCAGATGCTTGCCCAAAAGGTATCCTGCATCATAATTGTTGACCTCCACGGTATCCAGGTCCACTTCATCCTGTTTATCCCCGACAGCAACTACAGGAAGCCTCTTTGCCACTTTACTCACCAGTTCCGGTTGTTGGGGCATCATTGAGAAAATGACTCCCTTTATCAGAGGGTTAAGAGCGATTCTTAATACATCTCTTTCTCTTTCCAGATTCCAGTAAGTGTTGAAAACGATAGTCTTGTAATTGTTCTGATTTGCTTCTAGTTCCATGCCTTGTAGCAAGGTCGCGAAATAGGGATTGATCACTGAAGGACAGACAATGATTATCAAACCATCTTTGTCCCCCAGGTGCTTTTGCTTGTATCCAAGGCTTCTTGCTGTTGTATATACCGTTTCTATGGTTTCCTTGGAGAAACGAGTAAGGTTCTTGTTTGTGAGAATCATTGAAACAGCTGCTATGGATACATTTGCCTTTTTTGCGATGTCCGCAAGCGTAACTTTTACTTCCATGGATTGCCTCATTGCTTTTTATTAAATAATATTTAACAGAAAATGCAAGAAAAATTAAAAAAAATTGACAAATATAAGATTCAGATTTACGATTTAGTTGCAAAAAGGTTAGTTTTTTGTTTCTTTCTTTGGTTTGCATGTTTAATTTTGTTGAAATTTTAGTAAGGAGGAATTATGAAAAGAACAGTACAAAGAGCTCTTTGCTCGTTGCTGATTGTCTCCCTGGGGGTTGGTTGTTTATTTGCGACGGGAAACAAGGAGACGAAGGCGCCGGCGGAGGTAAAGACTCCTGTGGCACAACCGAAGGAGGATCCAAGCAAATACGCAGTGACCGCTCCGATTGAGATTACTTGGTGGCATGCCTTGGAGAATCAGTACAGTGGGACTGTCGATGAAATTGTGAATGGTTTCAACAACAGTCAGGATAAGATTAAGGTGAAGGCTGAGTATATCGGCAATTATGCCACCGTCAACGAATCATTGGTTGCAGCACAGGCGGCAGGGAGTGGGCTTCCTGCGGTGGTTGTCGCCAATACCCCTTATGTTGCCCAATATGGCGCGAGTGGGCTTTGCGAGGACCTGACCCCCTACATCAAAGCCACGGGTTTTGACATTGATGATTTTGGAGAGGGCCTGATCAAAGCTTCTTCCTTTGAGGGAAAACAAGTTTCCCTTCCTTTCCTTATCTCAACTCAGATTATGTATTACAACAAGGATATGGCAAAAGCGAAGGGACTTGAGGTTCCTTCAAAATTTTCCGACATGGAACCGTTCCTTTCCAAGGCCACTGAATTAAATTTGGATGGAACTACAAAAGTGTGGGGCACCATCATCCCTGGTTGGGATCAGTGGTACTTCGAGACCTTCTTTCTCAATAGTGGAGTGAATATTGTCAACCCTGATCAGGTCTCCACGGACTTGGCAGGGAAACAGGCGCTGTATGTCACCAAGACCATGGGGGATTGGATTAACAAGGGATATGCTTATTTCGCAGTTGGCAAGGACGCCTCTTCTGTGATGAGGCAGAACTTCATCGACCAGAAGGCTTTCTCGGTAATCCATACAAGCAGTTTGTATAATACTTACGTGAATTTGTGTAAGGATTTTGAGGTTGGCATGGCTTGGTTGCCTGCCGGGGATACGAAGAATCAGGAAATCGGAGGGTGCGTGCTCTTGATTCCTGCCAAGAACGATCAGGCCACCAAAAATGCGGCCTGGCAGTTCTTGTCTTATCTCTGCAGTAAGGATATCAACATGAAATGGGCCGAGGCTACTGGCTATATCCCTACTAGAAAGTCTGTGCTTGAAACTGAAGAGGGATTGTCTTTCTTGCAAAAGAAGCCTGCTTTCAAATGTATTTTCGATAATCTTGATTATATCAATCCTCGTATTCAACATAAAGGTTGGAATCAGTTGGCTACCATATGGAGGAATTATCTGAGCGAGTTCTATATTGAGAAGACCGATATCGATAAGAACATTGTTCCCATGAGTAAAGAGATTGACGAAGTCCTTGAAGATTAGGGTCTCGTTTTTAGGAGGGGCATCCATGAGGGTGCCCTTTTGTCTGCAGGAGGTTTCAATGAGAAAAGGGCCAGGGGTTAATGCAAGAAAACTAGGACAGTTCCAAGATTTTTCTTGTACGGTACCCGCACTTATCTTGATACTTGTGTTTACCTATTATCCCGTGGTGAAACTTGTCCAGATAAGTTTCACTGATTGGAATCTGCTCAATGACCATTATAATTATGTAGGATTCAAGAACTGGAAATGGCTTATTAGTGGGAGCGGCACTAAGTACTTGCTGAATTCCCTCAAGGTCACCTTTCTTTATTCCCTAGGGGAGTTGTGCATTACCTTGCTGGGCGGGCTGGTTCTTGCTTTGATTTTTAACACGATGGGTAAGGGTTTTTCAGTGATGAGGGCAATTGTATTCATGCCCAAGTATGTTGCGATGAGTTCTGCTGCCGTAGTGTTCCTTTGGATTCTGAATACAGATAATGGTATTCTTAACTATTTTTTGCAGGTTTTGGGCTTGCCCAGGGTTGATTGGTTGGGAAATCGCCACACCGCTCTGATTTCGATATTGATGCTTACCGGATGGCGTGCCATCGGATATGGCATGATAATATATCTCTCAGCCTTACGAGGAATTCCCGCTGACTACTATGAAGCGGCAAACCTGGATGGAGCTTCTTTTTGGCAGAAGCTGTTTCACATCACCCTGCCGATGCTCAGTCCCACGACGTTGTTTCTGTTTGTCACTACATTCCTGGCTTCCATGAAGGTGTTCCAGAGTGTCGATATCATGACCGCAGGGGGGCCTTATCGCTCCACCGAGGTGTTCGTATATAAAATTTATTCCTATGCCATGGAGGATTTCCGTATGGACAGGGCCTCCGTAATGGCATTGGCTTTCTTTGTCCTGTTGCTGATAATCACCGCATCCACCATGCGTTTCTCCAACAACAAAGTTAACTACGATTCTTGATGAGGTGATGAGATGAACAAAGCGGCGACGCAATTAGAGAGAAACAGACGAGCTGTCCGCAACAGGAGAATAGTGACAACTATCCAATGGGTTCTTGCAATCATTGTCACTTTGGTGGCTATATTCCCCATATATTGGATGGTAATCTCGTCGTTCAAGAGCCAAGAGGAGGTCCTTTTGCTTGTTCCTACCTTCTGGCCAAGGGAATTCCATTTTGAGAATTATGTAAATGTCTTGCATAAAGTGAATTTTGGTAAGTACTACATCAACACCATCATCATGACTGCCGGTATCCTTATTTGCCAGATTGTTACCGGGGTGTTCGCAGCCTATGGGTTCTCCAAGGGACAGTTCAAATATAAAAATACGTTGTTTCTCTTGGTGCTTGGTGCATTAATGATTCCTCTTCAAATAACATTCATCCCTATTTACATCATGTTTGCCCATCTTCATTTGACAGATACCTATTTGGGATTGATTTTGCCCGAGGCGGTGAGCCCGTATTATATCTTCATGTTGCGGCAGACCTTCATGTCCATTGATGACAGCTACATTGATGCTGCGAAGATGGATGGGCTTGGCCGGGTCGGCATCATCACTCGGGTCCTCAGCCCAATGTGCAAATCGACCTTGTTTACGGTGACCTTGGTAACCTTTACCACTGGTTGGAATAGCTATTTCTGGCCTAAGATTGTCGCCAAGGATGAGAGCCATCGTGTATTGACCGTCGGACTGGCCAAGCTTCGTGATACGTTTGCCGGGCAAGGGACGATGAACAACCATGAGATTATGGCTGGAGCAGTCATGGCTGTGCTGCCTGTTATCGTTTTGTTTTTTATTTTCCAGAAATATATGCTTTCAGGCTATAGTAAAGCCGCTATGAAATAGGAGAAGGAAATGAAAGTAGTTGCTCATAGAGGATTTTGTGGGGTCTATCCAGAGAATACGATGTTGTCTTATCGCCAGGCCGTCCTAGCCAAATGTGATGAGATTGAACTTGATGTGCAACTTACCAGTGATGGTACTGTGGTGGTGATTCATGATGAGAAAGTCGATAGAACCACAGATGGGGTGGGAAATGTTAGGGATTATACTTTCAAGGAATTGCAAAAGCTCAATGCGGCAAACTTGTACAAGGATAAATTCGCATTCGAGGCGATTCCTTCCTTTGAAGAATACTGCGAGTGGGCTAAAACAGTGAATTCCACTACCAACGTCGAGCTTAAGACAGGTCTTGTCTATTATCCTGAGATTGAGCAAAAGACCATAGATATCATTCATCGGTTTGGCTTGGAGAAAAAGGTGATGTTCTCTTCGTTCAACCATCTTTCTTTGATCACCACCAAGAAAATTGCTCCTGAGATTCCTGTTGGGGCTTTGGTCGATCATGTAGGGCTTGTGAACGCAGGGTATTATTGTGCCAAATATGGGTTTGAATTCTATCATCCAGGGTACAAGGGTTTGAATGACCAAATTGTAGCTGAACTCAAGGCATATCATATCGGGATGAATGTCTGGACGGTCAACGGCATGGCAGAGCTAGAACAGTTGTATCAATGGGGTGTCAATGGAGTGATTTCGAATTATCCTTCAGTTTGCCGTCATTATTTGGATGGATTGAGAAAACAGGTATGAAACATTTTGTTTGGTTGTTGTCTTTTGTCTTATGCCTAGGAACTCTGTTTGCCACCGATCAGAAGGTGGATAGGTTCTCTTCACTTTGCGACCGTAGCGAGGAGAAGGGAAAGGTGACAATGTATTTTGTCGACCTGGATGTGCCGAAAGGAAGCAAGGACAAGAGCGGAGATAGTACCATTATCATATCTCCTGATGGCAAGGTCATGCTGTTGGACTGCGGACATCCCGATGCGGCAAAGGATGTGATTAAAGTATTGCAGACCTTGGATATTAAAAAAATTGACATATTTGTTAATTCTCATCCACACATCGATCATCTAGGTGCGTTTCCTCAGATTGCCGAGCTGTTTGACATTGGCGAGGTGTATCGCTCCACAGTGGAATATAAGTCTTCTGTCTATTATCGCGATTTTGTTTCGGCAATAGAAAGTCATAAGATTCCAGTGCGGTATATCAAGGATGGCGATTCCTTCATGTTGGGTTCTTCCGTAAGGGTCGACGTGCTTGGGCCTAAGGCGGAGATTGTCTATCCAAGTGGATATCCTGACAATAGCACCCAGTTTCTTAATGATGAATCTGTCGTGTTGCAATTAACCTACGGAGATTCCAAGATGTTGTTTTCCGGAGACCTTTACCGAGGTGGGGAAAGAGAGGTGTTGGATTCCCACAAGGATATTCTTGCCAGCGATGTAGCCAAGGCAAACCATCATGGCAACGATACCTCAAACCAACTTGGTTGGATAAAGGCTGTCAGGCCACAGGTGGTAGTGGCTATGAACGACACCATGGGAAGTATGACCGTACTTCACAATTATGTGAAATATGGTGCAACTTTCTATCATACTTTGTATAATGGTCTGATTAAGGTCCAAGTGGATGAACACCATAAAGTGAATGTCCAGACGCAGTACGATAGTTGGGTGGAGAAGACGGAAAGGTGAGCAGTATGCAGTCCCATAGGGTCAGAGAGTTGTTTGAGCAGTCGCCTATTGTCGCCGCTGTGAAGTCTGATGAGTTGCTTCAGCAGGCGATCAAAAGTGATTGTTCCGTAGTATTTGTGTTGTATGGTACGATTTGTACTATCGACAGGATTGTACAAACGCTCAAGGACAACGGGAAAATTGCCATTGTTCATATTGATTTGATTAACGGGCTGGGGGGTAAGGACGTGGGAGTGGATTTCATCCATGAGCATACCCGAGCCGATGGCATAATTAGTACTAAGCAGAATCTGGTACGTCGTGCTGTAGAACTCGGCATGATAGCAGGTGAACGTACCTTCATTGTTGATTCGATGGCTTTGGCTAACATCAAGAACCATATAGCGACTTTTAAGCCTGATTTTTTGGAAATCATGCCAGGTTTGCTTACTAAGATTATCAAGGACTTGCATTCATATACTGATGTCCCTTTGGTGGCCGGTGGGCTCATCAATGACAAGGCGGATATTCTTCATGCTTTGGATGATGGGGCTTGTGCCATTTCAACAACAAAAGCGGAACTTTGGTCACTTTGAGAATAAAACAGGTAAATATTTTGGAATTGTACTTGACAACTACTAGGGGTTTTGGATATGTTTGTTTGGCACGCTTGATTGTGAGCAACAGTCTTGCGATAGGGTTTTTGACAGTTTATAAGTGAAGAGAAGAGAAGAAAGAATAGCAAGAACGATTACCTTCGGGTCGTTGGTTCAAGCTGTAATAGTGGAAGCTTGTAGGCTTCCCGGTCAATTCGAGGAAATACGGACAGGAGAGGCCGTCCCCAAGGGGACGGCGGAGAAGAGAGCCTGGTTCGTTGCTGGAGCGACGGGGGATACTTGAGTTGGAGATAGGCGGCGCC
>JBAXZS010000067.1:0-10536 GCA_041670175.1 Sphaerochaetaceae bacterium
CATCTTCGGGTCGTATTATTCAGCCCAAAGGTATGCAAGACATCTATCTTGTCACCTGCCATCAGAGCGGTGTCAACCCCAACATTCCCGTTTGAATTGTTACTGTAGGTGTTCAGCTCAACCTTGATGTTTGGATACACCTTGTTGAACGCCGTGATGACATCATCCATGCCGGCATCGCCTTTGAAGGCAGTCCAAAACCGAACAGTCCCGGTAATTGAACTGGGATCATCATCGATGTATTTTGCCACTTCAGCGACTTGATAAACGGAAGCATCCTTTAATGGAGTATCCTTTTTGCTTTCTGCTGCCCCACCCGCGAATAACAGGGAGACACAGACCAATAGCATCACAATGCAGGCACTCTTTCTTTTCATACAATTCTCCTTTTTGCCATATACATCATTCACCTTATACGCTAGATAAAGTGAACCATAATTCAAATTGGAACGCTCCAATTTGTTTCTAAAAAAAGTACTCAACATACTGGAGCAACACTGTCCCGCTCAACCAGGTAGAGAGGAATATGAATCTGCCGAATATCTGATACCTCGCCCAAAATTTTGGACAGCATGAGTTTCGCTGCATGGAAACCAAGTTGCTCCTTATTGATATTCACTGCACTCAAAGCAGGTGATGCATATCCACATAGAATAGAGTCTTCCCCCGATACCACCGAAAGCTGTTTAGGAACCTTGATGTTTCGTTCATAGCAAAATCGAAGAATACCCATGGTCACAATATCGTTCACTGCGACAATTCCATCGAAACCCAAGAGCCTACAATCAAGATTCTCCAATGCTTCATAGCCACTCAATCCTGTGTTGTGTTCGGTATTTATAAAGAGTTGTTTTGTCATATCCAAACCTGCTTCTTCCATAGCTTTTCGTGCTCCTGCTTCTCGTACAGGGCTAGAGATATATGTTTGGGGAGCATTCAAGTAGCAAAGCTTTCGGTGACCTTTATCAATCAAATGCTTGGTTGCAAGATAGGCACCTTCACCTGGCAAGGTGAATACTGAGTCGTAACCATCAGCCTTTCGGCCAATTGCAACAAACGGAAGGTGAGCCGCCTTCACATACTCAAAAATTCGTTCTTTTCCCAAGTCACCAATTACAAAGAGACCGTCAATACAGCTTTTTTGCAACAAACGAGGAATAGCATTACCATCTTTTGCACAGAACCGTTCAGTTATCAAACCGTATTCAGTCCCATCGAGTCCTTCTAGAATTCCATTACTGATGTTCGAAGAGAACAATCCAGTCTGGTAGTTGAACTCATAGGTATTATATGGTTCATCTTCGATAAGAATAAGAACACCAAGATTGTAATACTTATGGTTAATCAACCCCCTTGCATTGGAATTGAGAGTGAACCCAATTTTGTGGATGGTATCCAATACATGCTCACGGGTTTTCTCCTTAACAAGTGGACTGTTGTTCAAGACCAAGGAGACAGTGCTTTTTGAAACACCTGCCGCTTTTGCTACATCCATGATGGTCATTTGCTTAACTCCTATCAGAATAGGCAACCTTGTCCAACCAAAGTTGTGCAATTTTCATTTGTCCTGCGACAGTTGGATGTACACCATCAAACGTCCAGTATTCTTCTGGAGCAATTTCCAAGGCTTTTTCAAACATCTCTCTAACTGGCAAAAAAATAAGATTATATTTTTGAACCATCTCCTTGATTAGCATACTACGAAGCAATACTTCTTCATGCCATTTCTCATACCCATAGGAAGTGGTAAAGACGAAGGGGTCTCCAATAACTATTTGTACTCCAGGAAGAGATTCAAGTGTGTAATCGATAAGAAAGCGATAAAGTTTCATCGCCTCACGCGGAGCAACACCATCACCAAAATTCGTTTCATGTGCCGTGTCATTAAGTCCTTCGATTATACTGACCACATCAGGTTTAAGATTTATGCAGTCTTTCTTCCATCGAGCAACAAGGTCAACAATTCTATTCCCACTGATAGCACGATTCAGAAACCGAAGGTTGTCTTGCGGACGCTCGACTAAAAGTCTTCCAGCAACCATCGCAGGATACCCTCCTCCGAGGCAGAAGTTGTATGTTGTTTTCTCGAAATCCTGTTTTCTACCAACATCAGTAATCGAATCACCTTGGAACAACACAGTACTATCACTTTTAATCATGCTTTACCCCAACGCAAATTTATTATCTTTTGGAACGCTCCAAATGTCAAGTATTATTAACAATCATTTGTAAATTCATAAATTTCTGGTATCAATCTGAGAGAAAATCTCTCACCCCGAGCTACACTGCCCTCACACTTCTGATTGAGACTGTTTGGTTTGTCAAGAAACGCAATCAGTTTTCCCTCATACTTGAAGAATCGCTTAGTATTTCTTTTTTTATGACTCAAACTTCGCAATTGCATCATAAAACCCTTTTCAGTTAACTTCTCATCATGTCCGGTAGTCTATCGATAAAAAAGGGCAACATCCTTAATTTCTTCAACCATCACAGGAACAGTTCGCATCTACTCCACTCATCGGTGTTGAGCCTACGCATGTAGGACAGTGTCATGCACTGGATGAAAAACAAAGAGATCTGAGGCTATTTCAAAACTCTGGCAAAGGCTTAATCAGAGAGCTTTCTTGCCTCTTTCTTTGTTTCTCCTGAATATTCAAGCAAAACAGCGCTTTTCTGACACTGTCAACCTTGCTGGAATGCTGCTTTGCAGGGACGAACTCCACAACCTAGTGTTATGCTCGTTCTTATTTTGTGGCGCCCCAAAGGGGAAGGAAAAAGGCTCATCGATGACATCATAACAAGAAACTAGTTAAAAATTCCCCTAATTATCCAGGTTCGATTGTATCTCTCTTTGAAGAAGCTTCAGGTTGCTATCCACATCCTTCTCCCCTTCAATGATTGAATTGATAGCGCTATCCGCCAAAGCCATGCACTCGTTATATTTCCTGAACTTAGGGAAGGTGACCCCATTTGAAAGCACATCATAAAGCAGCTGCCCATTGAACTGCTTGTCGTTATTCTCCATCTTCGTCTCAAGAATCTTGGGTATTTCCTCTGACGCAGTGACTTTTTCCAAGGGAGAAGCCCCTTGTGAATACCGGTAGATATCCATCTGAATCTCTTCATCATGAGTGAACATCTCCAATAGTTCAACAGCAAGCCTCTCATGCTTGGTCTTGGCGCTTATCCCCATCAAGAGCACATTGACCTCGGAAATAGGATCTCCACCACCCCCTGAGGGCATTGTCAGAATACCGCATTGATAATCCATGTATTTGTTTATTTTGTAAGGATAGGATGTGTATGTCTTGTATTCAGCAAACGAGAGAGGCATGAATGCGACCTTGCCCATATCGAAATCGTCCTGAGTCAATTTTTGACCTTGGTTCAGCTCCCAAAACCGTTGCATGAAGCGAACGGAATCAGAGACT
The DNA here is from genome assembly GCA_041670175.1 of Sphaerochaetaceae bacterium. Taxonomy (GTDB): domain Bacteria; phylum Spirochaetota; class Spirochaetia; order Sphaerochaetales; family Sphaerochaetaceae; genus JBAXZS01. The sequence continues at coordinate 3,432 of JBAXZS010000067.1, forward strand.
TTTTGGTCTGCAAAAAAGCTATGCCTTCCTTCACTATCAAACAAGGACCCTCCCGTGGAGGCGAATGCCTCCTTCCATCCATAATCACACATCCCAAAGGTATCTATGACACCATCGCCATCCACATCCTCAGTTATGGATCTGCAAATGGAATAGAAATCATTCCATGTCCAATCGTAATTGGGAATCTTGATGTTCTTTTTTTCCAAAAGAGTCTTGTTTACGGCCATTACCATAGGATTCACCTCATAGGGAATCCCGTATTGTTTTCCCTTGTATTGTCCTGCTCGATAAGAACTTGCAAAGAAATCCTCTTTTTTAACCGTGAGCAATGGCCCTAAATCTTTAAGAGCCCCTATAGCGGCAAGCTGGTTGAAATCCTCACGAAGTATCATGGCGCAATCAGGAGCTTTCCCCAATAATACTTGCTCGGCATACCATTCGCTATAGTCAACCTTGCGGATGCCGGAATAATAGTGCACCCTTACACCAGGATGGGAAGCCTCAAATTTTGCTATCGCCCTGTCCACAATCTTGTAGCTGTCCTCACTGGCAACCCCCCAGTTGCTTCCTGTGAACATACCAAGCTCAAGAACTATGGGCTTTTGCATTTTGACGTAGGCAAACCCGATTCCCACAACGCATAAGACTCCAAGCAGGAGAATGAGACCGATGGCCCATCGTTTCATTTATTTATCCTTCTGCTTGAATACCATTCCAGCTTGGACTGCCCATATGGCCAGTTGGGTCCTGTCTCTTAAGTCCAACTTATTGAGGATGGTACTCAGATAATTGCGGACCGTCCCTTCTGAAAAAAAGAGTTTCTCTGCAATCTCCTTGTTCGAAGCGCCCTTCTCCACCTCATGGACAATCTTCCATTCCGTTTGAGTCAGCTTCTCCGTCTGGGCTTTCCCCAAAATCATATCAGGACCGCAATTGGCCATTTCGGAGAACAACCTTACCACTTTTGAAGCAATATCGGGATTGATCATGGCCTGCCCCCCATAGACAATCTCGATGGCGGTGCAAAGCTCATCCATGGACACTCCTTTGAGCAAATAGCCACTAGCACCATATTTCAATGCATTATAGACATATTCATCATCATCGAAGGTAGTCAGTATAATAATCTTAATCTCAGGATAGGACTCCTTTATCAACTTAGTACACTGCACCCCATCAAGACAAGGCATGCGGACATCCATCAGGATGACATCGGGCTTGTTGATTTTCACTCGTTGCAATACCTGATTGCCATCAGCCACCACGTCGGTGACACAAAAGTTTCCTTTGCTGTCCAATACAATCTGCAAACTCTGCCTGATAAGTTTCTGGTCATCAGCTATCATGACTTTTATCATTCCTGCCTCCCTCTCGCAATGGAATCATTGCAGTTACCGTCACCCCTTTTTCTGAGACAAACTCTATGGTGCCATGCAAAAGAGAAATACGTTCCTTCATATGCATAATACCAAACCCGCTCTTGAATTCCTTGCAACCAACTCCGTTGTCTGCGATACTCAAGGTCAGCAAGTCATTCTTTCGTGTGATACGAATACCTATCTTGGTGGCATTGCCATGTCGTATCGCATTGGTCACACTCTCTTGGGCAACACGGAAAATGGCATTCGCCTCGTCCTCTTCAAAATTCAGCTCTTCACAACAATCAAATGAAATCGATACTCCAGTAGCCCTGCAGGTCCTTTCAATCAGCTTCTGGAGATTTTGCTTCAAGGACTCCGACTTCAAAGCATCAGGACGTAGGGAAGATACCGATTTGCGCACATCATTTATCCCGTCTCTTGTCACGCTTGAGATAATCTCAAGCTGCTTCTTCGCCTTTTGCGGATTGGAATCAATAATGGCAAGGCAGGCATCAATACCCACAGAGATGGCCATCAGGGAATGCCCCAGGGTATCATGGATTTCCCTTGCCAAGCGATTTCTTTCTTTGGTCTCCCCCATCTTCTCCTTGATATCCGCATACGCTTTCAGCTCCTCATTCGCATGACGCAACTGCTCATACAAGGCGTTGACCTCTGCAACAATGTTCTTCTGTTCCTGAATGACGTATACACAGAAAATTACGAACACAATGAGATTCAATGCGGAAATGAGATAATACACAAAGAACAACAGTTGTTGCATCTTCCATGAATAATAAAAAATATAACTCTGGATGGAATAAAGAGGAAAATACGCATTAAGCATCCCAAAGTTGGAGACCATATAGATGAGGATACCCAATCCTAATGCAAGATATTTCCTCTTGTTATCAATATAGTACACAATATTTGCCAGTATCCACAGTACAATCCCGTTATAATTGCAGTTCATCAGCACCATGAGAAAGACAATGATTAAGGCATCAAACAGCAATGTCACATAAATTCCCCTGTCATTCTTTGGAAAGACAAGTTGCCTGAGAAGAAAATCAAGAAGCAAAAGCAAGCAGCAAACACAAGAAATCAGAAACATCCTCCTAGGATAGAAAGGAACAGCTTCAACCAAGTTGATTAAATTCTTGGCAAGGGACCTCTGACAAATAATCTCCGTGGTTTTGCTAATCACCTCCACAATGAAAAGCACAGAAAAAAGATTAAGCATCAACATGATATATTTTATTTTTCGTACTCGTATCTCACTGGTCATTATTGCCACCCGGTAAAATCAAACTTATCAATATTCTCTTTGGTTATCAGTTGCACAGGAACATACACTAACTGGTCAATCGGTTTCTTATCCAAGAGGTCATAGGCCATCTTTGCTGCCTGTTGGGCCATAAGCAAGGGGAACTGGGCACTGCTCCCCTCCATATACCCTTTCTTTATCATTGCCTTTCCTGCAGGAGAACCATCAATGCCATAAAGCAAAACACCCTTTCCTGCATGATTTTTTTGCATCGCAGCCAAGGCTCCCAAAGCAGTCGGGTCGTTACCTCCAAACACCACATCAAATGCAACGCCTTGATCTATGACTTCCTGCATCTTCTCCATGGAACTCTCCAAGGTGGAAGTGGTGGTAATAAAGGCCACTATCTCATAATCCAAGGAAGAACCTTTTATCGTGTCAAGAAACCCTTGGACCCTGAGATGTGTAGAATTTATACTCTCGTGATCCATGATGACAATCTTGGCGCTCTTCCTTTTTGCCATCACATCCTTGGCTATCAGCACCCCGGCACCATAGTTATCAGACAAGACGATGGAATTGACATATTGTTTGTCATAGACATTGGTGTCGACATTGATGAGAGGGACATGAGCTTCATTACAAGCAATCAAAGCGGGAGTAATCTTCTTCCAGTCAGCAGGATTCACAAAAATCAAGTCCACCCCTGCATCTATCATATCAAGAATCTGTTCATTCTGTTTCTCTTGGTTCTGGGATGGATCACGAGTGATGAGAATATCCCCATTGGCGTCAATTACCTCGGCCAAACGTGAGTTGAACGCTTCAAAATAGAGATTGTCCATGGTCATATAGGTCGCCCCAAACTTTTTGGGTTTGTTCTGCGTTTTGGAAAACGCCCCACCAAGCAGTTGATACACAAGTACGATGAGAACACCAAGAATTCCCAAAGTGCTCGCACAATAGAGAAGAATCTGCTTTTTCTTATGAGTGTTATCCATTGATAATCTTGTTATGATAATATCAATTTTTCGCCATGTCCATTTTTTTCTTTCGAGGAGTACTTTTTTATTACATTTGTCAAATCAAATTGGTTACATACTGCAGGTGCGTCACGGAAATACCGGCCTATACTAAAATTACAGACACATTAGGAGGCGAAAAGTGAGAAAACTTATTTGCGTGTTGTTGGTTGTTTTGGTTGTTGGTGGCGTGTTTGCTCAAGGCAAAACAGAAACCCCAGCTGTAAAAAAAGGATACAAATTCGGATTTACCTGCATGGACCAGTCAAATCCATTCTTTGTGTTGATTGAGAAGACAATCAGGGACAAAGTTGAAGCAAACGGCGACAAACTCATCTCTGTCGACCCGGCAAACAACGTAACATTGCAGATCCAGCAAGTCGAAGACCTGATTGCCCAGAAAATTGATGGTATCTTCCTCAATCCTGCCGAAGCTGAAGGAATCATCCCTGCTTTGGACCAGTTGAAAGCAGCAGGTATTCCTATCATTAACTTCGATACTGAAGTCGCCGATATGAGTTATGTCGCAACCTATGCTGGTTCCGACAACTACAATGCAGGCTATGTTTGTGGTGCCGATCTGGTGAAGAAATGCCCTAATGGAGGAGACATCATCGTTCTTGACTCCCCTACCATGAACTCCGTTGTTGACCGCACCAATGGATTCCTGGCTGCCATCAAGGGCAAGGGATTCAAGATTGTCGCCCAGCAGGATGCAAAGGGTAATCTTCAAGTCTCCATGGGCATTGCTGAGGATCTGCTCCAGGCACACTCCGACGCAGTAGCGATCTTTGGAGGAAATGATCCCACAGCACTTGGTGCTTTAGCTGCTGCAAACGCTGCCGGTATCAAAAAATGCTTGATTTATGGTGTTGATGGTTCCCCCGACATCAAGGCTGAAATTGCAAGCGGAAATTCTCTTATTGAAGGTTCCGGCGCCCAATCACCAATCAAGATTGCCGAGACCTCAGTCGATCTGATGTATAAAGTAATGAAGGGAGAGAAGGTTGAGAGCCGATATCCTGTCGAAACCTTCCTTATCACCAAAGAAAACGTAAGCAAGTACGGAACTACCGGCTGGCAATAGAAGAACCCTGACGTATTAAGCTATGTAATTTCAGGGGAGTGACTTAGCAACACTAAAGCACTCCCCTCTCTGGTAAATCAAATAGGTCGGTATATGAGTGATAATCAATTATTGAGAATGGAGAACATCAACAAGCAATTCCCCGGTGTCCTCGCATTGAAGAATGTCCACTTCGAGTTGAACAAAGGGGAGGTCCATGCATTGCTAGGTGAAAATGGAGCAGGAAAATCCACTTTGATAAAAGTCCTTGGGGGCATCTATCAAGCAGACCATGGCGAAATATTCATTGAAGGGAAAAAAGTAGCGATAAACAATGTAATGGATGCTCAAAGAAACGGTATTGCCATCATTCACCAAGAACTGGTGCTGGTTCCTCAGATGACCGTTGCGGAAAATATTTTTCTTGGTCGCGAACCAATGAAAGGCAAGTTTGTAGACAAAGACAAGATGAACCAGGACACGGAGGAACTACTCAGGACATATAACATGCAGTTCTCCGCCACTACCCTTGTGGGAAAACTTGCCATTGCCCAACAACAGATGGTGGAGATTGTCAAAGCCATCTCTTATAAGTCAAGGATTCTAGTAATGGATGAACCCACCTCCTCCATTTCTGACAAGGAAGTCCTTTTTTTATTTGAAATGATGAGAATCTTAACCAAAAAAGGAGTTGGCATCATCTATATTTCCCATAAAATGAGTGAACTCAATCAGATTTGTGACCGAGTGACGGTTCTTCGTGATGGGGAGTATGTGGGCACCGAAATCGTCAAGGGGACTTCCAAGGATCACCTAATCACCATGATGGTCGGCAGAAAATTATCCAATTATTACACTCGGGATTACCAAGACGCACAAGAAACCATTTTAAAATGCGAGCATCTCTCTGATGGGAAACTGGTGAAGGACGCTTCTTTTGAACTAAGAAAAGGAGAAATCCTTGGATTCGCCGGTTTAATCGGAGCAGGAAGGAGCGAGACCATGCAGTGTGTGTTTGGCCTTACCCAGTCCTATACGGGAAGAATACTACTCAAGAATAAGGAAAAACACTTCACCTCAGCAAAGGAAGCCATGAAGAATGGTATCGCCCTGGTCCCTGAGAACAGAAAGGCTGAAGGGCTCTATCAGGTGCAAAGTGTCAAGTACAATACTTCGTTGGAGGTCCTGTCCGATTTCATCAAAGGGATATTCCTGAACAATGAGAAGGAAACCCAAATAGCCAAGAAATATATCGATATGATGCACACAAAAACACCTTCACAAGAGCAGAAAATCCGTAATCTGTCCGGAGGAAACCAACAAAAAGTCATGATTGGTCGTTGGCTTGCAACAAAACCCCGAATCCTAATCCTCGATGAGCCAACAAGAGGAGTCGACGTGGGAGCCAAAGCGGAGATATATGCCATCATGAACGAGTTGGTCAAGCAAGGACTCTCAATTATCATGATCTCCTCTGAATTGCCTGAGATAATCAATATGAGCGACCGCGTGTATGTCATGGCAAACGGAGTTGTACAAGGATGCCTAGGGAGAGAGGATCTGAACCAGGAAAAGATAATGCACTTAGCTGCAGAATAAGGGGAAAAAATGAACAGAAAAAATCCAAATAAACTTACGTTTAAAACCAGACAGGGATTTCAGGCATTCTTTAAAGATAATATGGGCATATTGATCGCCTTGGTCGTCTTATATGTATTTCTTGCTATCAATCCCTCGACAACCCAGTCATTTTTAACTTCAAGGAATATGTTCAATGTGCTTCGGCAGATATCCACAAACCTTTATCTTGCCTGTGGCATGACAATGGTCATTATTTTGGGAGGCATTGACCTATCGGTAGGTTCCATCGTCGCCTTGTCCGGTTGCGTGGCCGCTGCAGGTGTCGCCCGTTACGGACTTCCCATTCCTGTGGCGATTCTTATCGGGCTGATTATCGGAACCATCACCGGCATGGTCAATGGAATGATCATCTCAAAGACGACCATCCCAGCTTTCATTGTCACCTTGGCTACCATGAATATCGCTAAAGGTTTTGCCTATGTGTACACGGGAGGTTCCCCGGTCCGTGTGGTGAGCAAGTCATGGCAATTCATCGGTGCAGGCTACATCGGAGCTTTTCCCACACCTGTGGTAATCCTTGTATTTGTCTTGATAGTGACCGGTATCCTGATGAACAAGACCAAGTGCGGCCGTCACTTGTATGCCGTTGGCGGGAATGTCCAAGCTGCAAAATTCTCAGGTATTTCAGTTTCAAGAGTAAAATTCTGGGTACATACCTATTCCGGTCTCATGGCCGGACTTGCAGGAGTTGTCCTTGCCTCGAGAATGTACTCAGGGCAGCCAACTGCCGGTGATGGAGCTGAGA
>JBAXZS010000068.1:0-10495 GCA_041670175.1 Sphaerochaetaceae bacterium
TCAAAGATGCCATAATCATACATGATTGATTGCCCGTTTGGTTGCTTGATGATGATTCCTGCATGCCCGAACCATGAATACAGGGGGTTTCCGGGTCCGATTATGACCACGGAAATGGAACATTGGTCTATCCATTCTTTTTGGTTGGCGGTGAGAGGTAAGGTGAAATCAAACTTTTCCAGCTCCTCCTGGCTGTCAAAGGGTTGGGCGACATCGTGTCCTGTCATGCTGAGCGCCCCAAGGTTGACAAGGCAAATGAAGGCCAACGCCATGGCCATTATTTTCTTCATAGAGGAAAGCATATCATCATGAAAAGGGAATGGCAAATATCTGTTGACCTTTTTGGTAAGCGACCTTACTCTTTGTGTGGAGGCTGAAGTGGAGCGCAATATCACCACGATGGGAATCGTGTTATCCAGCCAGCGCTCAGGGGGCCTGAACAGGAAGCTGAGGATTCTTACTGTCGATTATGGAATTGTTGAGGTTGTCAGCTATGGTGCCCAGAAATCCCAGAAGGCGGTGAAAGCCGAGCTTTGTACCGATGGGAACTTCTTTCTTTATTTTAATCCAGTGAAGAAGACCTATGCACTTTCCGATGTGCAGGTTTTGTCTTTGCATGAATCCCTTCGTCAGGATCTTGCTCTTAATTATGCCTCCTTGTTCTTCTGCGAAATGGTGCTCAAGACCAACGGAGGTGACTATGGTCTGGTCTATAGCCTCCTTTCCAAGGCCCTTGATTTGTTGGAGGATTCCACCAAGGAGAGAAACCAGGTGCTCATCCAATTCATCTGGAAGCTTATTGACATCTGTGGACTCAAGAGTGATCTTTCCTGCTGTCCCTTATGCGATCACCCTTACGAAAAAGATGAAATCCTTGGTTTTTCCTTCTCTCTTACTGCCCCTTGCTGTATAAATTGTGCTACAGTGAAAGATGATTTCCTCCTCACTCCTGGAGCTCGTCGTTATTTGGCTTTCACCTCGACGATGGACTATCAGACGGCGGTGGATGTGCCTTTGAGCCCGATAGCCCAAAGGAGGATCAAGCTCTATCTCCTGAGGTATGCGTCCATCATATGTGGCGGGAGCTTGAAAACACTTGAGGGGTCAATCCTTCAGGTCCAGCTTTAGTATTATATTTTGTAAGGTTGTATATATGTTTTGGAAAAAAAGTCAGGTTCCCCCTTTGGAAGTCAGACGACTGCATGAGCAGTTTGGCTTGGATTTGCTTTGTGCATCGATTCTCACCCGTCGTGGTGTGTCTGATAGAAAACAAGTTAAGTTTTTTATAGAAAACGAATTGACGTTTCTTCATAATCCCTTTTTGTTTGAGGATATGGAAGTCGTTGTTGACCGTATCAATGAAGCTGTCGAGGAGAAGCAGAAAATAAGGGTATTTGGAGATCGTGACGTGGATGGGATCACCAGCACCACGTTGATTGTCCAGGAACTGCAATTTATGGGAGCCGATGTTTCCTACAGGCTTCCTGAGGGTGATGAGCCCTACGGGATGACTCTTTGTGGGGTTGAGGAAGCCAAGAAAGATGGGGTGACCCTGATTATCACCGTCGATTGCGGCATTTCATCTTTTCAGGAGATAGCCAGGGCAGGGGAGTATGGGATCGACACGTTGGTGTTCGATCATCATATCAGCGATGACAACCTGCCTCCTGCTATGGCTATCATTAATCCAAAGGTACCGGGGAATGGATACCCATTCCCTCATCTGGCAGCTTGCGGAGTGGTTGCAAAAGTAATCTGGGCATTGCGATTCAGTCATACCAATTTCTATCATGAGAATTGTATTCTGCTCCACTCCCTTCCTGGGAACGACACGGTTATCATCCAGGCGATGAAGATAGAGAACCTGATGGAAGTCGATCGGGTTATTGAGGAGATCAATCCCGGGGTGGTTGATATTAGCCAAAGCAAAGCCGCTCAGTTCCTTTCCTGCGGCCTTCCCATTTTGGTCATCGATAGCCAGATGGAACTGAAGCAACTTGTCAATGCCTTCGGCAGGAAGGTGGACATCTCACTTGTGGACATGCGCTCGGAGATGGAGACGGTCTTGCCTATGATCAAGGGGAAGAGTCTCTTCTCTCTCAGTACCATCAGCCATAGTAGCAGGTATACTGACCATGGCCGTGATGAGCTTGAGACTCTCTATAGCCTTTTTAATGCCTATTGTCTGAAAAAATATCCTTCGCTCGATAGTGAATATGAGAACATATTGGATTTGGTGTCTATTGGGACGGTGGCTGATCTAATGCCTATGGTAGATGAGAACCGAATTTTGGTCAAAAGAGGTTTGAAGGTTGTTGAGAGCGGGAGGCGCAAGGCCTTGCTCCCTCTTCTTTCCCTGCAGAAACTTATCGGCAAACCTCTTACGACCCAGGATCTTTCCTGGCAACTAGCGCCAATCATCAATGCTGCAGGACGGATGGGTCAACCCGCCCTGGCTGTGGACATGCTTCTTTGCGAGGACCCAGTCCAGTCAGAGAAATTGGCAGTGCAGCTGCTTGGGCTGAACAAGCAACGGCAGAAACTTGGGGAGGAGGCCTGGGACCGTCTCTTGCCCATGGCCAAGGACAGCTTCGAGAAAAGTGGCTCAAAACTGGTAATGGTGGAGGACCCTCAGCTCAGCCGTGGCATCACAGGCCTGATGGCCAACCGGTTGCTCAAGCAGTTCAATGTCCCCGCGATGGTACTTGCTACTGTTGATGACACACGGGTAAGCGCCTCAATCCGAAGCCCCCAAAGTTTCAATTGCCGTGATTTTCTTGCTCTGTTTTCCGACTTGTTCCTTGACTATGGAGGACATGCCTGCGCCGGTGGTTTTTCCATGGACAGGGAGAAACTACCAATATTGGAAAAGCGTCTGGTGGAGGAAATTGACCAGATGGATTGTCAGCAAGAGGAACAGGAGAGTGTGGAGATTGATTGCTCGCTTCCAGAGAAGTATCTCACCCCCGATATCATCAAGGAGGTTGAGTTCTTTGAGCCCTACGGGGAGCAGAACCCGCCAATAGTCTTTCTCATTGAGAAGGCTCATATCGATGATGTCCAGATAATGAACAATAGCAAGGGTGGTGACCAGCATGTGAAGCTGACTTTGACCTATGGCGCTTATAAATGGCCAGCACTATACTGGTTTGCCGCAGGTAAGGTGGGTCGGGAATTCTCCAAGGACGATACTGTCGATGTCGCTTTCCGACTCAGCAGGAATTATTTTCGGTTGCAATCATCCTTGCAGCTGACCGTTGTTGATTTGCATCAAAGCCAAGGGGCTTGATGGTGTATACCGATTGGTATATACTAAATGGCATGAAGAGTGTGAAAGACCAGCTTCTTGAGAATGCATTACAGTTGTTCGCCCGCAAGGGCTATGACAGTGTGGGTGTGCAAGAGATTGCTGATACGATTCCTGTGGGGAAGCCGACCCTCTATTATTATTTCAACAGCAAGGGTGGTTTGCTTCAATCTGTTTTCCAGCAGCGTTTCCTTTCCGATTACCCCCAATTCAAAGAATCAATCAGCAATAGTACTGATGTCTTCACCTCCCTTACCGCTTTTGCCCTCACTTTTGCAAGGAAGGCCCAGGAACAACCGCTGTTTTATCTTTTGCTGATCCAGACAAATTATTGCCCCAAGGAAAGTGATGCCTATTTGGTGGTGAAAGCTTATGTGAAACAGATGGAAAATCTCCTTGTTTCCCTTTTCGAGGAGCATGCTCCCTTGCTTGGCAACATGCGAGGCAGACAGAAGCAATTCTCTGAGACATTTCTTTCAATGCTGTATGGAAATGTGTATAAGGCCTTGGAGCAGGAGAGAGCGATGGATGAGGACATGGTCCGTTCTTGGGTTCGCCAGTATGCGTACGGGATTTATACATGATTTTTTTTGGCTATATTATATACCAATCGGTATACAAGGAGTTCATATGTGGTTTGATTATGCTACTTTTTATCATTTTAATGTGCTTACGACTGTTGGGGCCCCTCCCTTGCAGGATCATGTACGTACGTACCGTCTGACCCAGCTGGAAGGCTGGTTGCCGTATTTGCAGGAGATGGGTTTCGATGCCATATATCTTGGCCCTGTGTTCTCTTCCTTGTCTCATGGTTATGATACGACTGACTATTACCAAGTGGATGAGAGACTTGGGGATAATCAGAGCCTTGTGAACTTTATCCATTGTTGTCATGAGAAAAACATTCGTGTGATAGTCGATGCGGTATTCAATCATACAGGCCGGGAGTTTTTTGCATATAAGGAGTTGGAGAAGTACCGCTGTTGGTATCAAGGTGTCTCTGCTGATGCAAAGGGAATCCTGAGGACCCGAAACTGGAGAGGTTGTTCGGAACTTGCCGTCCTTGATGGATCGAATCAGGAGGTGAGGGATTATTTACTGGAAGTGGTAGCCTTTTGGAAAAAGACATTCAAGATTGATGGTATCCGTCTTGATTGCGCCGATTGCCTGAACTTGACGTTCCTCAGCCAGTTACGGCAGAAGATGAAGGCTCTTGACAGTGAATTCTTTCTTCTTGGCGAGGTTATTCATGGCCCGTATAATATCTATGTCAATGACAGTGCTCTCGATGCGGTAACAAATTATGAGCTTCATAAAGCTTTGTATTCTTCACATAATGATTTAAATCTTTTTGAGCTTGCATACTGCGCCAACCGGGAATTCGGTGAAGAAGGAATCTACAGGAATATGAATCTGTATAATTTTGTGGACAATCATGATGTGGACAGGCTTGCAAGCAAAATCGCCAGGCCGGAACATATAAAGAACATATACACATTGCTTTTTTTCATGAAAGGGATACCTTCCATCTATGAAGGTTCCGAATGGGCTATGGAAGGGAGAAAAAAGGGAAGTGACGATTCTCCTCTCAGACCCATGATCCCAAGTGCTGAGGCTGTCCTGCATACAAACCTGCAACGCCATATCCAAGGCTTGATAAGGACACGAAAGGCCTTACCTTTCTTGTCCCATGCGACATATAAGCAATTGGCCTTGACGAGCACCAGCTATGCATTCCTGCGTTCCGATGGAAAAGAGAATGTGCTTCTTTGTGAGAATGCCGATACTGTAAGGAAAATTTTTTCCTTGAGTCTTGAAGGAAGGAATTTCCGTCAGATATGGGGAGAAGATTGCCAATGGAGTGTACATGAGGGGCAATTTGCTGCGACTGTAGGAAAAGATGATACTTTGGTGATACATTTCAATACGTAAGGTCAAGCAAGAAAAGATGATTGAAAAATAACAAAATGACCACCGAATGCTTGACAGGCAAAGGCCTTTTGATTCAAAGTGTTACCTGTTCTATTTTGGACCCAGTAGTCGGGAGAGGGGGTGAGATATTATGGCATTTGTAAAAGTTGATGATAATGAACCTTTGGAAAAGTCTATCAAGCGTTTTAAGCGTATGGTGGAGAAAGAGGGTATCATTCGCGAATGGAAAAAACGCGAGTATTATGAGAAGCCATCCACCATCCTTAACAGGAAGAACAAGGCTAACGCCCGCAAGCAGATGAAGAAAGTGCGCAAGTTGCACTCTTCCAAGAGTTATTAATCATAGAAGCCGCTGGTTCCCTGACCGGCGGTTTTTTTTAATCTATTTGGTTTTAAAATGAAATTATAATAATAAAACTTATAATTTCATTAGTTTACTAAAATAAAATTGACAAATACATAAAATCAGCCGTATAATTTTGCTTGTACGGTAATAATTGTTATTATTAACAAACAAGAGAGGAAGGAAAAATGCTAATTCTGATTTGTGACGCGTTTGACGCCGCACTTCCTAAGAGATTGGAAGCTTTTGGTGAAGTGACTGACGAAATAGGTCGTCTTGCTGAGGCAACTGTCGTTCTGGTAAGGAGCAAGACCAAGTGTACCAAAGAGTTCATTGACAAGGCTCCCAACCTTAAACTTATTATCAGGGGAGGGGTCGGCATCGATAATATCGATAAGAAGTATGCTGAGTCAAAGGGTATTCTTGTCCATAACACCCCCAAGTCATCCGCTATTGCAGTCGCGGAGTTGGCGTTTGCCTTGATGCTCAGCACTCCTTGCCATATCGTTCGTTACCATAATTCGATGGAAGAAAGCCAGTGGCTCAAGAATGAGAAGAGGACCGAGCTTTTCAAAAAGACACTTTGTCTGTTTGGCATTGGACATATTGCCAGTGAGGTTGCGGATCGAGCCAAGGCTTTCGGCATGAAGGTGGTCGCTTACGACAAGTATGTTCAAGAAAGCAGCCATGCGGTTATGTGCAAGACTCCAGAAGAAGCTGTCGAAGATGCAGATTATATTTCCCTGCACATGCCTCTCACCGCTGAGACGACAGGTATGGTCAACAAGGCTTTGATTGCCCATTGCGTCAAGAATCCTGTTATTATCAACACCTGCCGCGCATTGGTCGTTGATGAGCATGAAATGGCTGAGATGCTGGATAATGGCAAGGTCAGCTGGTATTGCACAGATGTGTACCCTTCCGATCCTCCTTCTCCCGATTATGCGCTGTTGCATGAAGAGCATGTGACGCTCACCCCTCATGTGGGAGCTAACAGTAAGGAGAATTTGCTTCGCATTGGCGATGAGACTCTTGAGATTATGGGACAGTTAAAAAAGGAAGGGAAAATCTGATGGAAAGGAAAAAGAATTTCTTTGCCGGCCCCTCGGTGTTGCCGGTAGAGGTCCTCAAGGAGCTGCAGGACCAGATGTTTGAGTATCAGGGGCAAGGCCTCTCGATGATCGAGGCTAGCCATCGTGGTGGCATGTTTGAAGATATGTATGATGAATGTCTTGCTGCGATTAGGGAACTGTATCATGTCCCTGCCGATTATGATGTCTATTTCCTTGGTGGTGGCGCCACTTTGCAGTTCACCATGATTCCATGGAATTTCCTTCGTCCTGGGATGGTCGCTGACTACATCAAGAGCGGTACTTGGTCCAACAAAGCGACAGAAGATGCCATGAAGCTTGGGCAGGTCAACCTGTTCTATGACGGAACAAAGAACAAATTCACCAGTCTTCCTGATCCGAAGGAAGTGCATCCTTCAAAGAACAGCAGTTATCTGTATTTCTGTGCTAATGAGACCATTGGAGGAATCGAATGGCAGTCTTTCCCCTCATATAAGGAAGAGGTGCCCATGATAGCCGATATGTCCAGCGACTTCTTCTCCCGTCCTGTTCCCGTGGAAAGATTTGATATGATTTATGGTGGTGTGCAAAAAAACCTTGGACCGGCCGGTGCGACGCTTATCATCATGAAGAAGACTCTCTTGGAGAAACAGAATCCCAACATGACCGCCTATATGGATTATAGTCTTCATAGCAAAGACAAGGGTTTGTATAACACCCCTCCTGTATTCTCCATTTGGGGAGTGAAGCTTGTCATGGACTGGATTAAGAAATGCGGTGGGGTTGAGGCTATGGAGAAGAGAGCCATTGAAAAGAGCTCGATGGTGTACAAGATCATTGACAGTAGTGATTTCTTTCATTCTCCTGTTGATAAGGCGGTACGTTCAAGAATGAACATTGTGTTCCGCCTTCCAAACGAGGACTTGGAAAAGAAGTTTGTTGATGAATCAAAGAGTGCTGGTATGCTGGGTCTCAAGGGTCACCGAAGTGTTGGCGGTCTCAGGGCAAGCCTTTACAATGCATGTCCTAAGGAAGATGTCATCGCTTTGTGTGAATTTATGAAGGATTTTGAGAAGAGAAACGGCTGATGAAAACCAAAATGGACGAGACAAACAAAGCGATTATCCGACAGTTATCCTCTGATGGCCGCAAGGCTTTCTCTGCGATTTCCGAGGAGCTGGGCATTACTGAGAATACGGTGCGAACCCGTGTCTCAAAACTGGTCAATGACCAGACCATGCAAATTACCTCATTAGTTAATCCCGAATGTATTCCAGGGACACAGGTGGTGTTTATGGGAGTAAAACTCTCAACCTTGGATCTTGAGCGGAAGGCCAAGGAATTCCTGAAGCTCCGTGGGGTGATGAGTGTGGTTGTGGTAACCGGGCGCTATGATTTGATTGTCCAGGTGCTTCTCAGCGAGGATGATGATTTGTCTTTACTTGATTTCTTCAAGCATGAGCTGGATGAGATTACAGAGGTTGCCGAGGTGGAGACCTTTGTTGTATATCAATCTCATAATTATTGGATACCGTATACTTTGTAATTCGTGTCTGAGATCTTTAAAGCCTGCAGAGTATATCCCTGCGGGCTTTTTTAATACCCAGATACAGGTTTTGCGGTTTCATGTCGATGATTCTTTTTTTCAAGATTTTATTTTCCCATTGCAAGTGCGATACTCTTTTTATTCTGCTAATTTTGTAAAAATAACAGTCCCAACAAGGATTATTATTGACTGTAGATGTAATTTTTCCAATCCGTGTTTTCGTATAGTATATTTGCAAAGATTTATGATATAATCTCAAACAGATTTATTCTGCCGGAGGCGTATTGATGCAAGACCTGAGCACAAAATATCTTGGGTTGAATTTGAAAAACCCAATTATTATTGGAAGTGGTCCTTTGACCGCAACTTTGGATAGTTTGAAGAAATGTGAGGATAGCGGAGCTGGCGCGGTTGTACTCAAGTCGATTTTTGAGGAGCAGATTGATGCGCAAAGTGAGGATGTGGTTGATGCCACGAGTGAGTACCTGACCCATAGTGATGCTGCTGACTTTGTCCTTGGGCACAGCAGGGAACATGCTATTGATGCCTATCTTACTCTGTTGCAGGATGCAAAGGCCAGTTTATCAATTCCTGTGATTGCTTCCATCAACTGCAAGAGCAATGGCTCGTGGGTTGAGTATGCCAACCGTTTTGTTGCTTGTGGTGCTGATGCGATTGAGATTAATCATTACAGGGTCGCCGCGGATAAAAACATGGATGGCGAGAAGATAGAGAAAGAATTCCTGAGCCTTGTTAAAAGCGCTCGCAAACAGGTTAGGCTTCCTTTATCAGTGAAAATGGGGAGTTTTTATTCATCCCTTTCAAACCTCATGCATGATTTTGATGACCTCAAGGTTGAGGGGCTTGTCTTGTTCAACAGATTTTTCCCGAATGATATTGATATTGATAAAATAGGGCTTACCCAGGGGAGTATCCTGAGTACTCCTTCCGATTATTTGGTTTCCTTGAGATGGACCGCCTTGATGAGTGCCGAACTCAATTGTGATATATGCGCGTCAGGTGGGATTTATGAAGGAAAGACCGTGGTTAAGCAATTGCTTGCAGGAGCAAAGGCCTGCGCTTTGTGTTCTTCTGTGATGAAGCAAGGATTTGGTGCTGTACCTAAGATGCTTGCATTTCTCTCTGATTGGATGGAGAATCATAATTATAAAAGAATCTCTGATTTTCAGGGAATACTTGCTCAGGAACATATGGCACATCCTGAATTCTGGGAACGCAGCCAGTATATGAAGGCGCTGCAGGTAGAAGGGGTATAACTTTGGATTTTGAATCCTACAAAGACATTGCTCCATACAGGGGCAAGGATGTTGATGATGCGGTTTCTCGTGTCATTGCAAATGGTCCCGCTATCGCCAAGATGCTTAGTGGGGTGCAAAGCCGTTCCGACCGGTTTGATCCTGACGCCACAAAAGAATACATCAGTTTTGTGATTGAGCAACTGAAGCGTGTTCATTCATATGATGATTTTCAACGCTATGTCACTGCGGGTGTCTTTCTCCCTTCCATCATAAAAAACAGCGTGGAAAATTTTACCTTCAGTGGTATGGAGAACATCAAAAAGGGTGAGGCTTATCTTTTTATGAGCAATCATCGGGATATTATCCTTGATTGCGCCTTGATTGATTTGGCATTGCTCAAGGGTGATCGGGGAATGTGTGAGATGGCGATTGGTGACAATCTCCTTTATAATCAGTTCATCATTGACTTGTTCAAGCTCAATGGAGGGGTGACCGTCAAGCGGGAACTGCCAATGAGGGAAAAATACCTTGAGTCGATTCGTCTGAGCAAGTACTTTGTTGAGCTTATCACTGAGGAGCGGCATAGCATTTGGGTTGCCCAGAAGAGCGGACGCTCCAAGGATGGCATCGACATCACCAATCCCGCGATCATCAAGATGCTCTATCTGTCACAGAAGCACCGCGGAGTCTCTTTTCCTGACCTTATCAAGGAATGCCATATCGTACCGGTGGCGGTGAGCTATGAGTGTGATCCAAATGACATCAACAAGGGAAGGGAGGAGGTCGACAAGGTTAATAAGGGCATACATGAGAAGAAGAAATACGAGGACATGATCAGCATGATTCGGGGGCTTACCCGTAAGAAGGGGAATATCCACATTGGCTTTGGAACGCCTATCATCGATCATTGTGACACCCCTGCGGAAGTGGCCTCAGAGATAGACCGCCAGATTCACCTCAACTACAGATTATGGCCAAGTAGTTATTTTGCCTATGATTATTTGCAGGATACCTCTATATTTAAGAATAAGTACGAAA
>JBAXZS010000069.1:0-10486 GCA_041670175.1 Sphaerochaetaceae bacterium
AGATACACGAACGAGCCCGTGGCATCCGCAGCGGTTCCGACAGTCACGTCATTTCCAAGGATACCGTAGATATTCTCAGACCCGTCGGTTGCATCGGGATCGTAATCCACAAGTTTCCCGGCATTGGCATTTGCGGCCTGTGTAAGAGTGATAAGGAACCCATCGCCTACAGCAAAGGCAACCTCTTCGCCAGCGGTAGCCTTGTCGGTAATGACGAACTTCACCTGCTTCGCCCATGTGTCGCCACCAGTTCCTGCATCGGTCTTCCCGATATAAGCGCCATTAGGAGCATAAATCTCAAAGACTGCATCTGCGGCAGGATCAGCGGTTGCGGCGGAAATGCATTTGAGCGAATAAGCGCCGAGCGCATATCCTGTGAGAATTGGCGTAGTCGAATCCATCACCACAGTGCCGGTGCCCGTGTTCGCACCGGATGTCCCCGCGCCGTCAGCGGTCACGGCGGCTGTTACAGCGCCACCTCCGGTAATCTTCCCAAGCAACCTTCCCTTGAGATAGGTCGCAGCCGTTCCAAGCTTGAGCAAGGTCACCTGTTCGGTGATCAAAGCCCCAAGCGGATCAATCAACAGTTTCCCTACGGAAATTGATTTGTCCTCATAAAATGCCATGTTGCGCTCTCCTTATGCCTTCGAGGCTTTTCTTGTCTTTTCGATTGCGGCCTTGGCTTTTGCCACCGCATCATCGATTCCGTTCTCTTCCTTGCTCTTCTGATTAGGTGCCAGTGGATTGATGGTATCGCTTGCTGATTCTTCCTCAAGCTCTTTCAAAGAAGCGCCCACATTAGCCGGAGCCGGTGCGGGATTCTTCTGCTGTTCCTTGAGGATCGCCATGGAAGCCTTCTCCGCGCTATCCCCGTTTGCGATTGCGTCCTTGATGATTTCCTCGGAGCAACGCACCCCTCTTAATTCCTCAAGAGCCACGATTCGCTTCCGCTCTTCCCCAGCCCCTTCCTTTTTGCCATCGGCAAATCCAGCCACGCGCCCTTCCTCAGCAATCGCCTTGGCGATTTCCGGGTACTGTGCCTTCAAAGCATCGATGGTCATTTCCGTGTTCTGTGCCATCTGTACACCTCCACCCCCTGCTTGAAGAGAGGGCATGATTTTATCCATGCAGTCGTCAAAGTTCTCGACAATCTCATCGACCAAGCCTTTCTCGAGCGCCTCGTCCGCATGGAATGTAAGACCCTTGCCAAACTTTTTGACTGCATCATCAGGGGCAACGCCCCTGTTGTCTGCCAACATCCCGATGAAAAGCTTCATGCTCTCATCGACCGATTTCTGTACCTCGCTCGCACCCTCTTCCCCGAATGGGTCAAGGTTCTTCTTAGGGGAATCGGAAGCCCTGAAAACCTTCTGCTTGATCCCCGCATTCTTGTATGCCTCATCATAATTGTAGGCGATCGCCATGACTCCGACAGAGCCGATGGTGGTTGAAGAGGTTGAGTATACCTCCTTACAGCAAGAAATAAGCAGAAGAGCCGCCGAAGCGGTGAGCCCCTCGGCATATCCATAAACAGGCTTCGGCGAGTCTTTTACAGCCTGCGCAAGTTCCAAAAGGCCGGAAATCTCGCCTCCGGGGGAATTGATGTCAAGAACAATTGCGTCAACCTCCGCATCCTCTTCCATTTCATTGAGAGCGCTTGTTATCATCTTATAGGAAAGCCCATACCATTCGGTCTCATGGGTAAGCTCATCATTGATGCTGATGACCCCCACATTCTTGATGACCTGCGTATGGGTGTGCTTGTACCAGTCGTTCATCCAGTTAGAGTCGCGTTCAAGAATCGCCGTCTCCCGCAAGCTGTTGAGCTGTGCGAGACGTTCCTCATTGCGTTTCATGAGAAGGGTCGCCGCCATGTCCGGAGTAACCGACATATGCTGGAATGCCCTTGCCTCGACCGAGGAATCGATTGCCAGAAGCTTATATCCGTTCATTTGACATTCCCTCCATCTCCCTGTTCATCTGATGGCTTATATTGGGAATCCCCATAATCAACCTTAAGCCCAAGCCCGGCGACCCTTTCCTGATAAGCCCTTAAACTATCGGTCACATCGTCTATGTCGTTGTCGTACAACCTTCTTGCCTCTATGCTCGGGGTGGTGAGACCTGCGCGGATTCCCTGTACGCTTGCATTCACATTCTTCAGCGGGTCGATATTGAGGATGGCAGGACCTCTCCAAGTCGCTTCGCACCATGCCATGCGCATGATTGGGTCCTCAAGGAATCCCTTGCATTTGATGATGTTCTGCCTGACAAGCATCTCGACGAACTGCTCGTAGGCAATCTGATTGTATTGTGAGGCGAATCCGTCAGTACGGATGCGCCAGTTGCGTGCCGCCGTCTGTATTGACGCTTGCGATGCGGAATAATTGGTGTTGAATGCCTTTAAAAGCACCTCATATGGGGTATCAACGCCAAGACTCGCCACCTTTATCTGCGCCTCAATGAAATTCATATATTCGGCGACAGGCGATTTTGATTCCGCCATGGTGGCCTTCAATCCGGGAGGCAACCTCCATATCGCACCCGGACCCAATTGCATCTGCTGTTCCTGCGTTTCCGGTGGAGGCAATTCTTTGCCGTCAGAGTCGATTGCTGCCCATGTATCCGAATTTTCGCGCACCTGCTCCATTGGGTCGTTTCCCACGCTCTCGTCAAGCTCAGTCTCGGACTCAAGAAAAACGGTATAGTTCGCCTGAACGATTGCTTTGACCAGCTCCGCCTCTGAGTATCGCCCTATCTGGATGATCTGATCCATAACACGGAGCAGGATGGAACGCCCACGTATCTGACCGGGGGTGACATCTCCGGTAACCACGAGATTATATTGCAGTCTGCCGGTTCGCGTCCCATAGCGTGACACACGCTCCGTTTCGGGAATACATGCATTGGTGTTTGCTTTTGCCACATGATAGGCAATCTCACGCCCTAAGGAATCAGTCTCCACCCCGCCCTTTATCGTATCGCTGTCGCTCCTGTTCGGGCTCATCACCGCCTGTCCAGAGATGTTCTGGATTCTCGGAAGCAACAGTCCGGCATTGTCGGAAATCCTGTTAAGTCTGATATGGAGAAGCATATCACCTGATGCCAAGGCGTTGGTGTAAGCTTCCCTTTGAAGGAATCCGAAGGTTTTTTTGCCATATGTGTCACACAGAATCGGATTTTTCGTCCACATGGACCAATACCATTCGATCATATCCTTGACAGGCTTAATCTCTGATTCGTCCATGCCGAGAATCTTGTAATTCGGAGCGCTCTCCAAAGAAAGCCCCCCTCCAATAGAGCCATCCACGATGGTGTTTACTATGCCGGAGGCTATGGGATTCTCGAAAAACAGGCTGAGCGCTTTCTGTTGTCCAGCATTATGCTCGGCAGACATCATGTAGTTAAGATTCACGGGATAGTTTGATATATAATTGTCAGTCTGATGCGAGCGCGAGCGCACATTATAGATGGAGCTTCCCTTTTGCCGGGGCATATTGTTCACAGAGCTTCTTATCTGATGTCCATCCTTATCGAGTATCATGCCTAGATTCCTCTCATATGCATAATTCGTGGTGCGCCGGTTCCCGCAACAAGACGCTCAAGACGGTAAACCCGACCTTGCAGATACACGACCATCGCATGGACTTCCTTGAGATTTGCCCTGGTAAGCTCACGGCGCGTATCACCATCGGAAAACGAATAGGATTGCCCCGTAGAGGCGATACTTGTCTCCGCCTTCACCCACGCGTCGAGTCTTGCTTCCGTCTCCGCCAACTGCTCGGCATATGTTTTTGCCATGGGTATAGTATGACATTATTTTTACATAAATAATAACATTTTATGTTCAACACTGCCTATTTGTAGTGTGATAAGATTTTATTGTTTGCAAAATACGCTATGGGTAGTGTATACTATGGCTCATAGGTGGTGCATATGAGCAGACGAATCGATTATCTTGTGCAAGACCTCACCGATGGATCACAGCGAATATGCACGGGGAGAGAAAGCCTCCTCGCTGTTTTACGTGACTATGGTTTCCGTCTTGACAAAAACAAATTGAGCGAAATACATCAGCTTACCTCCGGCATCTTCTCCTTTTCTTTGCTTTCGGTAAATAATCATGATATATCAGTTGAGGAGCTATTTGTATGGCCAGAACAAAAAAAGAGCTGATAACACAAGCAGAGTTCGCAAGGCGCATGGGAATAAACAGATCCCAAGTTACCCGTGGTGTACAGAGGGGGCGAATCGAGCTTGACAAGAAAACAGGGATGATAAACTTCCTCACCGAAAAAGAACGGTGGGAGGAAAACCGATCTGATTCGCTTTCCGGTAGCGGAACCGCAAACAACAAAAAAACATCACTTGAGAAAGGTTTGCCCCCGGTGCCGGAAATACCACCTGTTGACGAAGTTGAGAACCTTGATGTCGAGGAAGAGCTTTCCAAAAAGATTGATGCACAAAAGCCAGAAGATGATGAAGGTAAAATACCAAAGAAAAACACAATAGCCTATCAGGATTGGCGCGAACGCAAGGCAAAGGCTGACCGTCTTGAGGCGAAACTAAAGGTCGAACTTGGACTGCTCATACCAAAAAACGAGGTGATAGCAGTCATTCTTGCCACTCTTGGAGGATTAAAGAACGGGGTGAAGGCGTTGCCTAACCGTACAGCGCTTGACATATGGGGAATCGTGAAGGCGTGGTGCATCAACAATGGGATAACCATCAATGACGACGCAAGCGCCGATTTGCAGACGGAAATAAAGAACACCATCGAGAAGGAGACCAATTCCATCCTTACCGACATACAGGCTCATAAGGAAGAACTTGACAAGGAGGCGGAGGAAATTGCCAAGAAATCCAAGAGCACAGAAAAGCAATAAAACCTCCAAGCGAAAAGACCAACGCGAATGGGTATGGGAGCAGGTTCTCAAGGCGATAGAGCCACAGCCACTCATATCCATCAGCGAGTTTTGCGATGGGCACCTCCAGCTCTCATCGCGCGATGCGGAGCCGGGACCATACCGACTTTCCCGCACGCCTTATGCCAAGGAACCGATGGACGCATGTTCACCTTCCAGCAAATACAGGAAAATCGTGCTCTGGACAGGGACCCAGCTCATGAAGACACAGGTCGAACTGAATGTGGTGTATTATTATGCCGTAAATTCCCCCACCTCCATCCTGTTCGTATTCAGCAATGCGGAACAAGGGAAGCTGTTGGTAAAGACACGCATAAACCCAATGATAGACTCCAACCCTGACCTCAAGGAGCGTATTGGAAGTACACGGACCAACTCAAAAGGAGATACGGCAAACTACAAGGAATTCGCGGGAGGGTTCCTTAAGCTTGGTAGTGGGCAGTCAGCGGCTTCACTCAAGTCAACTCCTTGCGAAATAGTAATAATTGATGAGTTTGATGAGATGCCTGACAACGTAGAGGGACAAGGAACGGTTGAGGCTCTTGCAGGTGAACGATCATCAACGTTTCCTGGAAGAAAACTTATAGTCAGTTCAACCACTACAAATAAAGACAGCAAGATTGCGAAGCTATATGAAACTACCGATAAGCGTCATCCGTTTGTAAAATGCCCACACTGTGGTGAATGGATAGAATTCCTCTGGGACGGGATGCGATTCAATTTCGAAGGACAACTTGTAAAAAATGTCTGGTATGAATGCCCCAAATGCCATAAAAAAATTGACGAGCATTACAAAAAACGAATGGTAGAAAACAAGCAATGGATACCGACAAACAAGAACCCAACCGATCCTACTGCCATAGGATTCTGGATGTCAAATCTTTATTCTCCATGGAAGTCATGGGCTTCCATAGCTACCGAATATCTTATTGCAAGTGATGAGTTGAAAAAGGGAAATCACTCACCAATGACATCATTTTACAACAACATCCTTGCGCTTCCCTATGAAGCCGGTGTGGACAAACCCGATTGGGAACAGCTATATATCAAGGCTAAGAGGGAGAGCCGATATCACCGCGGGCAGATTCCTCAGGAAGTGCTTGTGCTTACCAGCGGTGCCGACGTGCAGCAAAACAGGATAGAGGTCGAGATAAAGGGGTGGGGACGGAACGGAAGGTGCTTTTCCATTGACTACTACCAGATCATGTGTCCACCCGGAACTACGGTTGAGAACGTCAACAACCAATGCTGGAATGACTATGAACAGATGGTGCTCAGAAAGACATTCTACCGTGAGGACGGCGTTCCCATGCAGATGCTTGCGAATGCGATGGACAGGGGACATTTCACCCCACAGGTCAACGCTTTCTGGATGCGCATGAACAACCCAAGATTTTTCCTTGTCAGAGGGAACCCAAATATGGTTTCTAGAATATCAATGGAAAAGGAGGATAAGGGCGGAAATAAAAAAGATAAAAAAAACGCTCAGTATTATGGGTCTTCATACAAATATTACGATGTGGGGGTAAACACGCTTAAAAGCGAAGTGTACGCAAACCTGTTGCGCAAAGAACAAGTACAGGACGGAGTGGTTCTTAACACCCCGTATATGATGTACTTTCCGGATGATTATGATGAGGAATATTACAAACAACTCACCGCTGAAAAATTCATACCGCCTTCATCAAAATACAAACATGGACTTTGGGTGACAGAACGAGATAGGAATGAGGTGTTGGATTGCACAAACTATAATTTTGTGTGCTTTTATAAGCTGAATCTCCATAGTTTCGGAGAAAAAGAATATAAATTGCTTGAGGAGCACCTGAAGACACAACCCAAGATTGCTGACATGAAAAAAGCCACCGCTCAGAAGAGGGTGGCCACGCTGGTGTCAAAAGGTGTCAGGTATTAATCAGCATTTTCCTTTATAGTCTTGAGCATTTTCGCTTGCCTTTTCGTTGCTTTTTCTACCAAAAGCGTCATATTGTTTTCTTGTTCAACTTTGCGCATTTCGATTCGGTTTTTCTTCTGTTCCTCAAGCTTCTTGATGCGCAATTCTTTCAGCTCATCTAGAGTCTTTCCCTTTCGCTCCTCTTTTGAAAGCGAGACATCCTGCCACTCATGACGCAATTGTGATGGATTAATTTTTGCGTTATCCCTTGCCTTCTTGATCGCCTTGTCGATTGTACTGCTTTGCTTAAATATTTTTGTATTCATGACCACTCCTTTTAGATAATCTTGTAGTAATTATAAGTCAATTTATACCAATGTCAAGTGATTTATGTGACATCCAATTTATTTCACATTCCTGTGGGTTTTCCGATAAGATTCCCAATCCATGTAGATTGCCGTACCATCCTCTACAATGCGCTCATAGGAGCTTCTGCCTATGGAATTTATCACACCGAGCCTCATATTTCCATCAGAATCCGTAGCGTCAACCTGCCCTGCGTTGGTGATAAGTACGGTAGGGGTTTCCTCATTGTACCGATTATTTACGATACGGAATAAATTGATAAGCTCTGACTTCGATCCATACGACTTGTCAATCTCATCAATCACCAAATAATCAAATCCTGAGTAGAATGATACCAATTCTCCGATCGCCTTGTCAGTTCCAAAATATTGGTGCACCTCGTCCATGATTTCCATGAACGTAATGTACTTGACGGTCTTACCAAGCGACAATTGGTTTTTCATGGACGAAAAGGCAAGCATCGTCTTGCCTGTGCCATTGTTCCCATACATTACCAAAGATTTCCCGTCCTTGAGATATTCGATAAGTTTCTGCTGTCTTTTTATTTGCTCGTCAGTGCCGTAAAACACATAATCCTCAAAGCAAAAATCCCTGTACCTCGCCGGCATCTTGGAGATGGAATCGTTGACATATTGCTCATGTTTCATTGCCATCTTCCTCGCTTCTTCTTGCTCGGACTGCTCCTCGGAAATCGTCTCAATACCCCTAAGGGTATCCATAATCGCCTCTTTTGTTGTCATCTCCATAAACTCCTTGATTTTCAAAATCTTCTCTATAACCAACGCAAAACATCAGGTAGTATAATTCCTTAACTTTTATATTTGCATTCGCTGTGGCTTCGTTTTACCGCATATCCGTTGAAATCCCAATAGTCATCTAAAGCGTAAAAATAAAAATCAGTCAATGTGATTGAATTCATTAGGATTCGCGTCCGGGGTGCATTCAGGCTTAAACCTCTTTTCTTGCCTATAATTTCCCATAGGTTTTGAAATCATCTGCGAGTGCATGGTTGGAAATTTCTCACGAAGCTTTTTCCCACTCAGTATGTTAGGCAACCAGAAATTGCCAATCGTCTTGCACCAAAGAATAACGGATTTCACATCATCGAATGACCTCTGGTCGATCCTTAAAAGTTTTTCGATGTCTTTAGCCCATTGCTCGATGGTTTGCTTGTCTTTTCCGATTCTCAGCTTAGGGTCTGATTTCCTTGATTCTGACAAAAGCAACGAGGCAAGCTCCCTAGCTTGACTCAAAAAAATTGAATCGGGTTTGACTTGCGACGAGATAATCTTATTATCTTCACATTTATCTTTCTCTTCATGATTAGGAGAAGGATACGGAGAAGGAGAAGGAGAAGGAGAAGGAGAAGGAGAAGGATACGGGGTATTACTTTCCGTATTCGTTCCGTATTCGTTCCGTATACTGACCGTATTTGACGCATTGATTTGACTGTTTTCCCTTTTCCCCCATCTCGTTTCGATGGCTTTTCTCGCTTGTTCACTCCTTACATCCGAGTGATATATCCATGGCTGGTGTTGATCCCAGTCATGTATTATATAATACCCATCAGTTCCTTGAACCAGCAACCCTACCTCAACCATAACCTCAACAAATAAACCAGGCTTTCCATGCCAGTCCGCAAAATCCTCAATGTCATCCGTATCGCAATCCTTAAACACCCCTTTCGTGTACATTTTCCCGGCGATGGAAAAAATCCTAAGAAGCCCATAAAAAGCCTCGTACCCAGCTTTTCTTATGAGCCTTTTTACCTTCGGATGGTCAACGAAGTTCAGGTCGATCCTCATATCATTTGACATTTCTCAACACCTTATTTCCTGTTTTCTGAACAATTTTTTGCGCATTAGGAAACACGCCCTTTAATAAAAAAGCTTTTGTCCGCGTGTCTCTCGCATACGATGTGCGCAGCCTCCCTGTTCTCATGGAACCTCCGCATAATGGATGCGCCTGTGGGATGGTTCCTTGACCCATTGTGACGCAAAATCTTACGCACCCCATCCTCTATCTGCCAACAATATTTTGATGCTCCGATAGGCCATATGGTGATAAATTGCCTTACAGCATCGGTGCAGTTCATATCATTCGCGGAATCATCGTCTTTCCTGAATTTCTTGAAAATATCAGACATCTCCATCACATCTCCTCCTTGACTTGAATCTCATCAAATCTCACTGATTTCTCGCTCTTATCCTTTGCGTTACGTATGGTGACAAAAGTACCGAGCGCATTGAATGTAAGCCCGACAATTTTCCATATCTGCGCATCATAGATGCAGTGTTTCCCGAGCGTTTCTTCCTCATTGTGTCTCATTTTTTTCACCTCGCTTCTTTCTGTGGCTCCTTGTGGGCAGAATCCGTTTTCTCTGGCACATATTGGCAATTCAAAGCGAAATACTTCTCCGCACTCTCAACGGGATTATCCGAGAAATAAAATCGCCTCTTATATCCAGTGAACAAGTTGTAGGTTTCCCATGGCTTTTCAAAACATGTGTCATTGGTTTTGCTCGCCTCCGGATGTTCATTGAGCAATTGCCTGATCCTGTTTTGGAAGGAAAGCTTCCATCCATCTACAATCATGTTTGAGAAAACCTCGAAGGACAAATTCTTTGACGCAGTATCAATCTGCTTTTGCCTGTCATTATTGATTTTATTCATATATACCTCTCTTTTGTTTTTTGGCTGTATGGCGAAGTGTTTGCGGTTGGCGGGTAATTATCCCGCTTTCACCGCGAAAACCCCGCCGTGTGCGAATTTAAAGCCAATGCGTGGCTATCAGGACAATCCTCCGTCCGAGAATATGTCCGGTTGCTCGCCCCCGCTTGCCTGTTCCTCTTCCTGATGATTTTCAGGTTCCTGCACTTGTTCTTCCTTGGGTGGTTCCTCGGGCGCATGGCTGCTGATATCGACATATTCCGCATCTTGGATGGGAGGCATATCCCTCGCTTCCTCGACCGACCACATGCCCATGAGTACATCCGAATATAGGTCACGGATTGCCCATCCCTTGGCTCTCCATAGGAGCATACGTTGCGGATACTTTTTCCAAGTGTTCTGTTCCCAAAGCCCCGCCTTTCTCGCCATTTCCTCAGAGAACTCACGGTACATGGTGATTCCATTACGGGTGATTTTGCAATATGCGGTCTTTCCGCCGTCCTTATACCCGTCCTCGTATTTCTCGGTCTCGGGGTTTGCCATAACGATTGCGGTGAGCGCGTCACCGTACACGGAAGGCCGTCCATTGACCATGGCGATGTTCTGCACCGCAAGAAGCGGATTAAGGCCAA